>JANTHH010000181.1 GCA_024762485.1 Chromatiales bacterium | reverse complement strand
CCTGCTTGATCTGGAACAACGCCTGGATGAGATCGAGGACGAGATCTTCGATGACCTCAGCGACAGGTTGATGGAGGAGCTGATCGGCTACAACACCTCGCTGCGCAAGATGCGGCGGATCCTCGCCTATCACGTGAATGCGGTCGAGGCGTTAAGGGATACCTTCGATCCACTGGATCAGAAAGACTGGTACGACGAGTTCGATGACATCTTCGGCCTGATGGAGCGCTTCCACAGCCTGGCCGATCTCTATCAGAACCTGGTCAGCGACCTGGTCGATGGCTACATCAGCCTCAATGCCCATCACCTGAACCAGATCATGAAGGTGCTGACCATCGTGACCGTCATCTTCGTGCCGCTGACGCTTCTGGTCGGTGTCTATGGCATGAACTTCGAGTACATCCCTGAACTCAAGTCACACTATGGTTATTACATCCTGCTGAGCGTCATGGCGACGATCGCCGTGGGACTGTTGTTGCTGTTCAGGCGTGTGCGCTGGCTGTAGCTGGTGGTCTGAGGCGTCAGAACGAAAGATAGGGCTCCAGCGGCGCGGGCGGCATCCGCACCGGGCGCGGGTCCCGCTCGAAGCTGTAGCGCAGGTAGAAGGTCGCGCGGTTGGGGGCGTAGAAGTCGGACTGTTCGGTGTTGGCCGCCGCGCCCAGCGTCAGGTGCTCATCGACCTTGTATTCCAGTGCCGCCTCCAGCGCATAGCCGAAACCGCCACCGGGCCCACCTGCGTAGTAGGGATCGACGCCGGTGATCGGCTGCTGTGCCTCGGCAGCGGCCTGCAGGTCGGGGTCGTTGGGGAAGTAGGCGGTGCGGTCCTCGTGTGACCAGGACTGGGAGATCGAGCCGCCCAGCCGGTAGGAAAGACGGCTGCCGTGTCGCGCGTAGTAGTTGACCGGCAGCGACAGCGAGAAATAGCGATTGGGGCTGTAGTAGCCGCCATGACCGAAGGTGAACTCGTCCAGCGCCTTTGCGTGGCGCCAGATGCCGGCATTCAGGCCGACGCTCAGACGCCGGTCATCGTCGTTGATGAACTTCCAGTAGCTGCCGGCCATCAGACGCGCCCGGCGGTTGTCGGCGACGTTCTCGCCGTCCAGATAGTGCAGGCCGAGATTGGACCAGAAGCCGAAGGGGCCGCCCAGGTCGTAGCTGAGGCTGAAGGTCACGCCGCTGGCGCGCACCCCGCCCCACACCTCGCCGCTGTTGGGGTCGCGGGTGCCGGCGACGGTGAGCAGGGTGCCGCTCATCGGCCGGCGCGAGACATCCATCCCCCAGGAGAAGTCACCCAGGTCGCCCTCGACCACCACGCCGCCGATGATGTCTTCCACCAGGAAGCCGATGGGCGTGGTGCCGATGTCCAGACGCAGGTCCTCACGCTGGTAGCCGATACCGAAGGCCACGCCGCGGGCGGACTGATCGCTGTCTGCGGCGGGGCAGGCGGGGAAGCAGAACAGACCCTGACCGAAGGTGTTCATCTCGTCGGCATCGCCGAGCGCAAGCGCTCCGGCATCCAGCGACACCGGCTCGACGCGGACGAACCAGTTGCCGCCCCGGGCGGCAGGCCCGCGCAATTCCATCGGTAGTGACAGGCTGGTGAGGCTGGACTTGCCGTCGGTGGAAGTGCGGTCGTCGAGATCGAAACTGGTGTTGAACACCAGGCTGCGCTCGGCTTTTAGCAGGGCGATGCGCCGGTCGAGTGACGCCGGTTCGGGCAGGCCGCCTGCGACACGGCCGCCCGACGTGGCCAGCGCCTCGCGTGCCTGTTCGAGCAGGGCCAGCCGGCGATCCGGGTCGGCTTCCGCGTCGGCCAGACGCAACAGCAGGCGGGGTTCACCGGGGTGGTCGGCGAGCAGGGCGTCGAGCAGACGCCGGGCATGGTCCGCGTCGCCTATGGCCCGCCAGGCATCAGCCAGGGCGAGACGCCCTTCGATGTCGTCGCGCGGCAGGCGTGGCTCGAGCGCGCGCAGGGTGTCGGCAGCACGTATGACCTCGCCGGCATCCGTCCATACTCGGGCGAGGGCGAAGCGCGGCGCGATGGCCTCCGGGTTGCGGGCCAGCCGTCGCTGGTAGATCGCCGCGGCCGCCAGGTGATTGCCCATGGCCTGGTAGAGGCGGGCCAGCTCGTCGTCCACGGCATCCCGTCGGGCCTCGGGGACGGTCAGGTTCTCAAGCAGTGCCAGTGCCTCTTCCAGGCGCCCCTGGCCGCGCAGCAGGCGTGCCCGCTGCAGGGCGATGTCGCTGCGCAATGCCTGCTGGTCGCTCGCCAGCGGCAGGGCCATCAGGCGATCGAGCAACGTCAGGGCGCGATCGTCCTCACCCAGGTCGACCCAGGCATCGGCCACGCGCAGCAGTTGGGCGGGATCCTCGGCCATGACCTGCTCGAGCGCCTGCAGTCGTTCGCTGGCCGCGGCCAACTCCCCCTGCTGGCGCAATGCCCGGACCTGCTGCAGTTCCACGGTGGTGTGCAGGCGCGAGAGCGTGCGTTGCATGCCGGCGCTGCGCCGCGCCTCGGGTACCCGGCGCAGCAGGGCAGCACCCTCTGATTCGCGGCCCAGGGACCCGAGCAGCAGGGCATAGGCGTAGTAGAGGTCCGGGTCATCGCTGCCGCCGCCCAGTGCCTGCTCGAAGCGCGCGATGCCCTGATCAGGACGGCCCTGGCGGACATCCAGCTTGGCCAGGTCGTAGCGTAGCCAGGGATTGTCCGGTGTCAGCTGCAGCGCCTGTTCCAGTCGTGTGCCGGCCGCTGCCAGTTGCCCGGCGGCCAGCAGTTGCTCAGCCTCGGCACGATAACGATCGGCCTGCAGGCGATCGAGGTCGTCACCGAGGGCGCGGCGTTGCGCCCGTGACAGGCCGTCGATGAATCGCCCGGCCTCATCGAGTCGACCCTGATCGATCAGCAGGCCGAGCAGGCCGCGCAAGGCCGTGCCGTTGTCCGCCTGGCGACGCAGTGCCCGGCGGAACAGGTCCTCGGCCGCTGCCTCCTGTTGCTGCAGCACCCGGACATGGGCCAGCGCCGCCAGGCCATGGGCATTGCCCGGGTCGATGCGCAGGGCCTGAGCGATGAGGCGGGCGGCCTGGGGGTAATCCCGCTTGGCCTCGGCGGCATCGGCCAGGCGCAGCAGCTGCCAGAAGCGGGCGGTGTTTTCCAGCGACTGCCACTTGCTGCGGTTGTCCGCATCCTGCTGCGTGGCCTGGCGGAACAGGGCGGCCGCCTTGCCGTGGTCACCCTGGCGCAACCGCACCAGTCCGAGGGCGCCGGTGATCTCGCCGTCGTCGGGGTGCCTGCGGTGTGCGCGGCCGAGCAGGCGCTTGGCAGCGGCCAGCCGGCCCTGCTCGAGGGCCTGCAACCCCTTCCGCTTGTCCGGATCGACGGCGACTGGAGTGGCTGCAACCGGCGAGGCGGTCGGCGACTCGGCCTGGCGGGCCCGGGGTGCCGGCGAAGATGCCAGCTCACTACGGGCCTGTCGATGGCCTGCCGATTGTCGTGCCTCGGCACTGGCGAGGCGCGCTTGAATCAGTTCATCCTCCGGGTCATAGGCAAGATATCGACGGTAGAGCGGAATGTCCTCCGGATCAGCGTCGAGCCGGCGCAGGGCACGGCGCCAGATGCTGGCCGCCTGGCGCTGGTAGCGCGAGTCCCGGGTGTAGGGGATCAGCTGCTCGAGCAGCCGGGTATTGCGTGGCTGATCCACCAGGGCCTGATCCAGCCAGGCAAGCCGGTACACCGGGTTATTCGGGTGACGCTCGACCAGGTCGGCCAGGCCGCGCAGCGCACGCTGCCGCTCTCCCGCTTGCTGAGCGACCAGCTGCCAGTATTCGAAGGCCAGCTCGTCGCTGGGTGGGCCCTGTGGGAAGAGTTCGTCGTAGGCCGCGATGGCGGCCTCGGTCTGGCCCGATTTGGCGAGCAGCCGGGCGCGCTGCAGGCGGGAACGCTCGGGCCCTGCGAGGCGCAGCATCTGCTCGATCCTGCCAATGCCCGGGTGGTCGGGATGCCGGCTGGCCAGGCGAGCGAGCAATGACCGCGCGGCCTCGGGATGGCCCTCGCGGATCTCCAGCAGGGCGAGTCGCGTCAGGGCCTCGGCATTGTCCGGGGCGACGATCAGGAGTTTATCCAGGGCCTTGCGCACCAGGTCGGGCCGGCCGCGTGCCTGCCAGCTGTCTGCCTGCTGCAGCAACAAGGTGGTCGCCGGGTCGTCTGCCGCCCGGGCCGCTGGCAGGGCCACCGTCACCAGCAGACAGCTCAGCAGCAGCCAGCATCTCACGGGCAGTCACCACAGTCCGGCAGCAGCAGTTCGCCATTGGCGGCAAAGCGATAGCGGCCGTCCTGCCAGCCGCTGCCGAACAGGCGCAGCACGGCGACATAATAGTTGTCGTTGATGTCGCCGGCAGTCAGCGGGTCATCCGCGCGCAGACGGGCCTGCAATGCGGGCAGTGCCGGGCTGTCCTGCATCAGCGGCAGCAAGGCGGCAACGAAGCCGCCGGGGCCCGTGCCTGTCGGCGTGCCATCGCGGGTGTCGATACGCAGGGGCGGTGCCTGGAGGCGCTCGACGAGTTCGGTCATCGCGGCAAAATGATCCAGCAGGGCATCTCGCCAGGGCTCGTCGGGGTGCAGCATGGCGGCCCAGAGATAAACACGGATGGCATCGAAACTGCCCTGCGCCCGGCTCTTGGGGTCGGCGAGGAAGCCGCGCCTGCCATCGTAGATCACCCAGTCCGGGGCGAAGCCCCGGGGGGCGGATGCCAGCAGCACACGGGCGCTGCTGGCTAGCAGGGCGGACCACTGCGAATGCTCGCGGTCGTGTTCGGCGAAATAGCGCAGCAATTGCAGCGGCAGGTAGCTGGGGTTGAGCCGCCAGCGCAGCTGCCCGAGATGGAAGCCGATCGGGCCGGGCAGCAGGACGGTGCCCAGCCCCGGCAGGTGTTCGGTCTCGCGCAACAGGATCTGGCGACTCAGCCGGCGACCCAGTTCCCGGTAGTCGGGTCGCTCCCACAGCCGCGCCGCCTCGTGCAGCGCATAGGCCATCCACAGGTCTGCATCACTGGCGGCATTGGGATCGATCACACCCCAGCTGCCGTTGTCGCGCCGGCCCCATTTCCAGGCCGGCAGGTGCTCACCCAGATCGCCCTGGGCGAGATTGTTCTCGGTCCACTCGAGCAGTTGCGCAAAGCCCTGCCGGTCGCCGGCGACCAGGGCGAAGAACAGTCCGTAGGCCTGGCCTTCCGAGGTGGTGATGTGCGCATCCGTGAAACGGTCGACGACCCGTCCGTCCTCGCTGACGAAGAGCTTCCGGAAGGTCTGCCAGTCAGGCCAGCGGGCGTCGCTGGCACTGGCTGTGACTGACATCAGGGTCATCAGCAGACCGAGCAGGGTGGCACGGCGCATTGGCTCAGCGCGCCTGCTCATGCACCCGCATCGCGACAATGACACGCAGCGCACGCCACAACAGGAAGGCGACGATGATCAGCGACAGCAGCGTCAGGGTGACCAGGATCACGGGGTGGTTCGACAGGAAATACCAGATGCGGTCCTTCAACGGCAGGTCGCCGACGGTGTAGACATCGCCCACCAGCAGGCTCTCGATGCCGTTGTCGCGCAGCAACACGGTGCTGCCGTGCATCTGGCGCACCTCGTCGCTGCTGCCCAGCGCGCTCAGCAGCCGCTGCAG
>JANTHH010000180.1 GCA_024762485.1 Chromatiales bacterium | reverse complement strand
GCCGTCTACGCCATGACCGTGCCGTTGCTGGTGGTGTCAGCCACGCGTAATCCACGCTGGTCGCTGCCACTGTTCGTTTCCCGTCGGGTGGTCTTTCACACCACGACGGTATTCGCTGCCGGCATCTACCTGCTGCTGATGGCGCTCGCGGGTTACTACATCCGTATCTACGGTGGCGATTGGGGCAACGTGCTGCAGATCGCCTTCCTGTTCGGTGCCTTCTGGGTACTGCTGGCGCTGCTGTTCTCGGGCCAGTTGCGCGCCAGACTCAAGGTCTTTTTGAACAAGCACTTCTTCAACTACAAGTACGACTATCGGGAGGAGTGGCTGCACCTGATCGGCCTGTTGTCCGGGCAGCAGACGACGATTCCCCTGAACGCCCGGGTGATCTGGGCCCTGGGCGAGATCGTCGAGAGCCCGGGTGGTTTGCTGTGGCTCTGTGACGACGCGGGAAGTTGTCAGTGGGTGGAGCGTTTCAATGCCCCGCTGACGGACCTGCCCGATGTCACCAGGGACAGCAGCCTGCTGCGCTTTCTCGCAGCACGGCAATGGGTGATCAATCTCGACGAATACGCCGAGGCGCCGGATCGCTACGAGGGCCTGACATTGCCGACTTGGCTAACCGGCATCGAGGATGGGTGGCTGCTGTTACCACTGATCCACGAGAAGGGTGTCCTGGGTTTCGTGCTGCTGTTGCACCCCCGGGCAAGGCAGGAACTGAACTGGGAGAACCTGGATCTGCTGAAGACCGCGGGGATGCAGGCGGCGAGTTACCTGGCGTTCCAGCAGGCGGCCTCGGCCCTGGCTGAAGCGCAGCAGTTCGAGGGATTCAATCGCCTGTCTGCCTTTGTCATGCATGACCTGAAAAACCTCGTCGCCCAGCTCTCGCTGGTGGCGAAGAATGCCGCTCGACACAAGCACAACCCCGCGTTCATCGACGATGCGGTATCGACCATCGAGAACTCGGTGGCGAAGATGAACCGCCTGATGGCCCAGTTGCGCACGGCACAGGTCGACACCACACCCGAGTCGGAGACCGATCTCGCCGTGGTGGTGCACGATCAGGTCAATCGGCGGAAAGGCAGTCGCCCGCAGCCGGTTCTCGAGTTGCTGCAGCCCGAGATCATGGTGCTGGCGGAGCCGGACCGCCTCGGCGCGGTGATCGGCCACGTGATCCAGAATGCCCAGGATGCAACCCCGCCGGATGGGGAGATCCGGGTCCGGCTGGCCACGGAGGATGCCATGGCGGTGCTGGACGTGACCGATACCGGTGTCGGCATGGATCAGGCCTTCATCGCCGAGCGCCTGTTCCGGCCTTTCGATTCCACCAAGGGGCTGACAGGGATGGGTATCGGCGCCTACGAATGCCGTGAATTCGTCAGATCCGTCGGTGGCCGGGTGCAGGTGGAAAGTGAACCGGGCCAGGGCACGCGCTTCAGGATTGTCTTGCCGCTGGCGGACAAGATGACCGATCATAGGGCACAAGCCGCAACATAGGGAATCAGAACACGGTGGCGGAGAACACCAACAAGGTCCTCGTGGTGGAGGACGACCCCGGTCTGCAGAGCCAGTTACGCTGGAGCTTCGAGGACTGCGAGGTGCTGGTCGCTGACGACCGCGCCAGTGCCATTGCCCAATTGCGCCGGGCCGAACCTGCAGTGGTCACCCTCGACCTCGGGCTGCCACCCGACCCCGGTGGCGTCAGCGAAGGTTTTGCCACGCTGCAGGAGATCCTCCAGGCACTCCCGGACACCAAGGTCATCGTTGTCACCGGCCACGACGACAAGGGCAACGCGGTGCGGGCGATCGGCCTGGGGGCCTATGACTTTTACGAAAAACCGATCGATCCCGACCTGCTCAACATCGTTGTCCAGCGAGCGCTCCGGCTGCATGGCCTGGAGCAGGAGAACCGGCGTCTTCAGAAAGTGCAGGGCGGTACCAGCCTGGATGGCCTGATCGCTGGCAGCCAGGAGATGGTCAAGGTCTGCCGCATGGTGGAAAAGCTTGCCCCCACCGATGTCTCCACCCTGATACTGGGGGAGAGCGGTACCGGCAAGGAGGTCCTGGTCAAGGCGCTGCATCAGCTGAGTGAGCGGGCTGACCACCGGCTGGTCGCGATCAACTGTGCCGCCATCCCCGAGGCGCTGCTCGAAAGCGAGTTGTTCGGTTTCGAGAAGGGTGCATTCACTGGCGCGGTGAAGACCACGCCGGGCAAGATCGAAGTGGCCAACGGCGGCATGCTGTTCCTCGACGAGGTGGGCGACCTTCCCATGCCCCTGCAGGCGAAGCTGCTGCGCTTCCTGCAGGAACGGGTGATCGAACGCATCGGTGGCCGCGAGGAGATAGCGGTGGACGTGCGGGTGGTGTGCGCCACCCATCGAGACCTGCAGGAACTGATCCGGGCAGGCAGTTTCCGCGAGGACCTCTACTATCGCATCAACGAGGCCACCATCAACGTGCCGCCGCTGCGTGAGCGATCTGGCGATGCGGTGCTGTTGGCACGGGCCTTTCTGGAGCGTTTCAGCCGTCAGCTCAAGCGCCCGGTCAAGGGCTTCTCGCCACCGGCCATTGCCGTCATTGAGCAATACGACTGGCCGGGCAACGTCCGGGAGCTGGAGAACCGGGTCAAACGGGCCGTGATCATGGCGGACGGGGAGTGGATCACCCCGGAGGATCTCGAACTGGGCGAACCCGCCGATGACACCGAGCCGTTCAACCTGCGCGAGGTCCGCGAGAAGGCGGAGTCGGCGGCCATCATCCGCGCCCTGAGCAACAGCGACGACAATGTCTCGAAGGCGGCGGAGATGCTCGGCGTCACCCGACCGACCCTTTATAACCTGATGCGCAAATACGCCATCAAGGCCTGATCAGGACGGCCAGGAGAATCACCATGTCCCTCGATAAGAAATCACCGCTCAGTTGTCTCTTGATGCTCGGCCTGCTGGCCGCTGCGCCGTTGCCCGCCGTCGCCGACTCGGCACAGGAATATGTTGCGCAAGCAGAGGAATACCTCGCCAAGGGCGATGGCAAGTCCGCGGTGATCGAGCTGAAAAATGCCCTGCAGCGCGACCCGGGGAATGTCCAGGCCCGCCTCATGCTCGGAGAGCTGTATGCCAGCCAGAACCAGTGGGCCGGCGCGGAGAAGGAATTCAAGCGGGCAGGGGACCTGGGGGCAGAGCCGTCCCAATGGCTGATCGGCTACGCCCGCAGCCTGCTGCGCCAGAACAAGACCGGCCAGCTGCTCGAGGAGATCAAGCCACAGGATGGACTGGCGGATGCGGAGAACGCGAGCCTTTTCGCGCTGCGTGGTCTTGCCCACCTGGCGCGCCGTGAACTCGACCAGGCGGAGAGCGACTTTGCCGAGGCCCTCGCGCTTGCACCGGAGTCGGCCGAGGCACAGGGCGGGCAGGCCCGCCTGCTGATCGTCCAGGGGAAGCAGGACGATGCCCTGTCACTGCTTGGTCAGATACTGGCAAAGCACCCGGGCGACACCGAGGCATTGCTGCTGAGGGCCGAACTGCTGCGCCAGCGCGGTGAGCTGGACCAAGCCCTGGCAGATTACGATGCCCTGCTGAAGCTGGCCAACAACATTCCCCAGGCCTATGTCGGCCGTGCGCTGGTGGCCATCGCACAGGATCGTCTGGACGACGCCATGGCTGACGTGGATCGGCTGCGCAAGGTGGCCGGTGAGATGCCCATCGCCAGCTACCTGCATGCGGTCATCGCCTTTAACAGGAAGCAGTACGACCTTGCCGGCGAGCAATTGCAGCAGGTGCTCAAGGTCAACCCGGAGCATGCCAAGAGCCAGATGCTCTACGGCCTGGTGAACTATGCCGAGGGTGAGTACCGGCTGGCCGAGGAGTACCTCAGCCGCAGCCGTGCGCGGCTGCCGAACGACCCGATGGCGAACAAGCTGCTCGCGGCTGTGAAATTGAAGCTCGGCGAGGCCGATGAGGCGGTCAAGATCCTCGAACCCATCGTCAAGCGCTACCCGGATGACCCGCAGCTCCTGGCCCTGCTGGGCAGCGCCTACATGAAGGCGGGCGACAACGACAAGGGCGCAGACTACATGGAACGTGCCGTCACCCTGATGCCCGAGCAGGCACGGCTGCGCACCCAGCTGGCGGCGGGCCGTCTGCTCTCGGGCGACACCGAGTCGGCGATCAGGGAACTGCAATCGGCGGTGAAGCTGGATCACGACCTGCTGCAGGCCGATGCGCTGCTGGTGATCTCCTATCTGCGTAACCGGCAGTTCGACGAGGCGCAGAAGGCGGCTGCGGATCTGCAGAAGCGCATGCCCAAGAGTCCGATCCCGCACAATCTCTCCGCCATGGCCTACATGGCAGCGGGCAAGTATGACGAGGCCGCGGCGCAGTTCGAGAAGGCCATTGAGCTCGATCCCGATTTTCTCGCCGGGCAGATGAATCTGGCACGTGTCCGCCTGCTGCAGGACAAGCCCGATGCGGCGCGGAAGATCTACCTGTCGATCCTGGAGCGTCATCCGGATCACACGGGGGCCATGCTCGCACTGGCGCTCCTCGACAAGCACGATGGCAACCCGAAAGGGTATGAATCCTGGCTGGAGAAGGCGCACGCACAGAACCCGGCCGACCTGAAGTCGACGATGCTGCTCGCCCAGCTACGGCTCGCCCAGCGCGAGCCATTGAAGGCCGCAGGCCTGCTCAATGGACTCACAGCCGAACAGCGCGAGCTGCCGGCGGTGCTGCGCCTGCGAGGTATGATCGACATCCAGAAGGGCGAGTTCAGCGATGCACTGCGCAGCCTCGAGAAGCTGACCCGCCTCAAGCCCGATTATGTGGAAGGCTGGTTCCAGCTTGCACGGGCACAACGGGGTGTCGGAGATTTCGCTGCGGCACGCAGCAGTCTCGACAAGGCCATCGCCCTCGACAGCGATCATCGCTTCCCCATGCTCTGGCTCGCCAAGGGCGGGTTGGCGTTGCGTGCCGGTGATCCGCAGGCCGCGCTGGAGGCCGCACAGCAGATACAGGCGAACTTCCCGCAGATGCCACAGGGATGGGACCTGGCGGCCGCGGCCTACCGTGCCCTCGGCCAGGCGGACAAGGAGCGGGAGGCACTGGCCAAGGCGCACGAGATGGCACCGACGGCGAAACGGGCCAATCTGCTGGCCAGCCGCTACGCCGAGGTGGGCAAGACGGGAAAGGCCATCGAGGTCCTCCAGCAATGGCTGAAGTCACATCCTGAGGATGGGCGTTCCTGGATGGCGCTGGGGATGTTCCAGCAGAGGGCGGGCGAGCCGCGCCAGGCACTGGATGCCTATCTGCAGGCACACGAAAAAGGCCTCGCCCGGGATCCGGTCCTGCTCAACAATCTCGCCTGGCTCTACATGGACATGGGCGAGCCCCGGGCAGTGGACTATGCCCGTGAGGCCTATGAGATCGCACCGCAACGTCCGGAGATCCTCGACACCTATGGCTGGATACTGTTCAGAAGCGGCGAGAAGAAAGACGGGCTGAGCTACCTGCAGCAGGCCATCGTGATGGCGCCGAGAAATCCGGAGATCGGCCTGCATGTGGGCGAGGCCCTGCATGAGAGCGGTCGTGACAAGGAGGCCCGGCTGGTCCTGCAGCGGGTGCTGGAGGATCACCCGGGCAGCGAATTCGCCACCTCGGCCCAGTCACTGCTGTCCGAACTCA
>JANTHH010000179.1 GCA_024762485.1 Chromatiales bacterium | reverse complement strand
GAGGAATACACCAAGGGCAACATCGCCGGTTTCCTCCATCTCTACCCGGGCGAGGAGGCGGTGGCGGTGGGCGTGCTGCACGCCGCCGAGCCGGCGGATTACGTGGTCACCACCTACCGCGAGCACGTGCACGCACTGGTACGCGGCATCCCGCCCAGGGTGGTGATGGCCGAGCTGTTCGGCCGGCGCGATGGCTGCAGCAAGGGCATGGGCGGCTCCATGCACCTGTTTGACGCCAGCCGTCGCTTCATGGGGGGCTACGGCATCGTCGGCGAGACCTACCCGGTGGCCACCGGTATCGGTTATGCGGTGGCGATGCGCGAGCTGCCCGAGGCGGTGATCTGCTTCTTCGGTGACGGCGCGGTCAACCAGGGCACCTTCCACGAATCGCTCAACATGGCCGCCCTGTGGCGCCTGCCCATCCTCTTCGTGTGCGAGAACAACCACTACCAGATCGGCACCGAGGTGCACCGTCACTCGGCGGTGGCCGAGGTCTACAAGCGTGCCTGCGGCTACCGCATCCCGGCGCGCCGGGTGAACGGCATGGACGTGCTGGAGGTGCATCGCGCCACCGGTGATGCCCTGGCGCAGATCCGTGCCGGCACCGGCCCGCAACTGCTGGAATTCGAGACCTACCGCTTCCGCGGCCACTCCATGGCCGACCCCGGCACCTACCGCCCCAAGGTGGAGGTGCAGGCCTATGCCGGCAAGGACCCGCTCAAGGTGGCCATTGCCGAGACCCTGCCCCACTATCCCAGCGCCGAGCAGATCGCCGCCGCCGGTCCGGACAGCATCGGCGACCTGGCGGCGCAGATGGACGAGGCGGGCCATCTCGACAGCGGGGCCCTGGCAGCCCTGCGTCAGCAGGTCGCGGAAGAGGTGGAGGCGGCGGTGGCCTTCGCCGAGGCCAGTCCCGAGCCGACCCTGGAGGACGCCCAGGCCAGCCTGGACTGCAACCGGCGCGGCGAGGTACTGATCTGATGAGCGAGACGGTCTATTACTGGCAGGCGCTGAACCGCGCACTGGACGCGGAGATGGCGGCGGACGATTCGGTGTTCGTGCTCGGCGAGGACGTGGGGCTGTACGGCGGCAGCTACCGGGTCACCGAGGGACTGTATGCCCGCTACGGTGACTGGCGGGTGCGCGACACGCCCATCTCCGAGGGCAGCTTCACCGGCCTCGGCGTGGGCGCGGCGATGGTGGGCATGCGCCCGGTGGTGGAGATCATGACCATCAACTTCGCCCTGCTGGCGCTCGATGCCCTCATCAACATGGCGGCCAAGATCCCCTTCATGTCCGGCGGCCAGTTCCCCATGCCGCTGGTGGTGCGCATGCCCGGCGGGGTGGCCAAGCAGCTGGCGGCGCAGCATTCCCAGCGCCTGGAACAGACCCTGATGAACGTGCCGGGGCTGCGCATCGCCGTGCCGGCCACCCCCCAGGATGCCTGGTGGCAGCTCGGCCAGGCGGTGCGCAGCGAGGAGCCGATCATCCTGCTGGAACACGAGCTGCTGTATTTCAGCCAGGGTCCGCTGGACGTGGACGCCGCGCCGCCACCGATGCACCGTGCGCGGGTGCACCGCAGCGGCGGTGACCTGACCATCGTCACCTACTCGCGCATGCTGTCGCTGGCACTCAGTGCCGCCGAGCAGCTGGCGGCCGAGGGCATCGAGGCCACGGTGGTCGACCTGCGCAGCCTGCGCCCCATCGACTGGCAGACCTGTGTCGATGCCCTGGAGCAGAGCCACCGGCTGCTGGTGGTGGAGGAGGACAGCCGCTTCGCCGGCGCCGGGGCGGAGATCGCCGCCGGGCTCACCGAGCGTTGCTTCGACATCCTGGATGTCGCCCCCGAGCGGGTCGCCGCGCGCGAGTTGCCCATCCCCTTCAACGCCACCCTGGAGAATGCCTGCATCCCCCGGGTGGACGACATCCTCGCCGCCGCCCGGCGACTGTGCCAGGCCTGAGCAGAGAGACGAACCGTCATGCGTGAACCGATCCGAATGCCCGCCCTGTCCGACACCATGCAGAGCGGACGCCTGCACCAGTGGCTGAAGCAACCCGGGGATGCAGTGCACAAGGGCGACGTGCTTGCCGAGGTGGAGTCGGACAAGGCCGTGATGGAACTGGAGGCCTTCCGCGACGGCTATCTGGCCGGCCCCCTGGCCGCGGTGGAGAGCGATATCCCGGTGGGGGAGGTGATCGGCTATGTCACCGACCAGCGCGAGGCCGAAGCCGGGGGAGCGAGCGCGCAGCCGGCCGAGCCTGCCACGCCGTCAGCCACCGAGCCGTCGAACCCCGAACCAACGAGTCCCGAACCGTCCCGATCCGCACCCGCCGCGGCGCCGCCCGCATCCGTTTCGCCTGCAAATGAGGTGCCGTCGGTGGCTGCGACGTCGGCCGACGTCCCACCAGCCCAGCAGCACGTCGAATCAGCCAGTGGCGGGCGCCGCGCCTCACCCTATGCCCGGGGTCTGGCACGTGAACTGGGGCTGGACCTGGCACAGATCCCACCCGGCCCGGACGGGGTGATCCGCGCCGCCCAGGTGATGGCCGCGGCGCACGCGGGCCCCACACCCGACCTGCAGGCCGGCCCGCCCTTCCGCTACAAGCTGCTGACCCCCATGCACCGGGCGGTGGCCGACAACATGGTCGCCACCCTGGCCACCCCGACCTTCCGTATCAGCAGCCAGGTGGACCTGATGCCGCTCAGGGACCATGCCCACCAGGCCGGCCTGTCACTGAGCCTGCTGCTGGCCCGCGCCTGTGCCCTGGCGGTGGCCGTGCACCGACACTTCAATGCCGTCTACACCCCGTTGGGGCTGGCGCTGCGCGAGCGGGTGGATGTGGGGGTTGCGGTGGACGTGCCCGGCGGGCTGGTGACGCCGGTGCTGCGCGACGCGGCGGTCCGACCGCTGGACGAGCTGGCGGAGGACTGGCGGGCGTTGAAGGACCGCGCCAAGGCCGGCCGGTTGCAGCCCGCGGACTATCAGGGTGCGACCTTCTATCTGTCCAACCTCGGGGTGTTTCCCGAGGTCAGCCGTTTCGAGGCCATCGTCCCCCTTGGTGCCGCCGCGATCCTGGCGGTGGGCGCGCCGCAGCAGGGACGGGTCGATCTCACCCTGAGTTGCGATCACCGGGTGGTGTTCGGCGCCGACGCGGCACGCTTTCTCGCCACCTTGGCCGCCCGCCTGGCGGCGCCCGCCGGGTTGTAGCCGGCGGCACCTTACCCATCATCCCAACCCAGGAGCACTGCCCATGCAGACCGAGATGTTCATCGCCATGCCCTCGCTGATCTCACTGTTGGCCGGTATCGCCATTCTCATCTGGCCCCGGCTGCTCAATTACATCGTCGCCTTCTACCTGATCCTGTTCGGCCTGATGGGGCTGCTGCCACTGCTCTGAGCCGGTGAAGCCAGTCCCTCAGCCGGCCGGCTGGCGCGCCCTGGTGGTGGGCCTGGTGGCCGGCATCGGCGGCGGCCTGGTGAGCCTTGGCGGCGGCACCCTGGTGATCCCGTTGCTGATGGGCTGGCTGGGCCTGAATCCCTTCCAGGCCAGGGGCACGGCACTGGCGGTGGCCCTGTTCTCGGCCGCCATGGGGGCGGCCTATTACGGCTATCACGGGATGGTGGATCTGCGGGTTGCACTCTGGGTCGCCATCCCCTCGTTGCTGGTCACGCCGCTGGCAGCGCGCTGGTCCGAGCGGTTGCCGGGACGGGAGATCCGCCAGGCCTTCGGTCTGGTGGTGATCATCGGCGGGCTGCTGCTGGTGTTCCGCGATCTGCTGCCGGGGTTGTCGTCACTGCCGCCGGGCTGGCTGCTGCCCTATCTGTTGCTGGTGGGCGTGTTGGAAGGCCTGGTCGCCGGCGTGGTGGGAGTCAGCGGGGGACCGGTGCTGGCGCCCCTGTTCGTGCTCGGCATGGACATGCCCCAGCAGCTCGCCCAGGGCTGTTCGCTGCTGGCACGTCTGCCGGCCATTGTCACCGGCGCGATCGAGAACGGCCTGGCCGGGCATATACTCTGGCATATGGTGCCCTGGCTGGCGCTGGGGGCGATCGGTGGCGCCTGGTTTGGTGGCTGGCTGGCCCTGTGGATGCCCGAGCATCAATTGCAGCTGCTGTTCGGTGCGCTGCTGATCCTGCTCGGCGGGCACTATCTGCTGCGACCGGGGCACAGTGCCAGCCACCATCCGCCGCGCGCCTCGCAGCCCTGATTCAAACAGGAGGCGGTGATGCCCATCAAGGCCCTGTTGTTCGATCTTGACGGCGTGCTCTATGTCGGCGAACAGGCCGTTCCCGGTGCAGCCGAGACCCTGGCCTGGGTGGAGGAACGGGGCATTCCCCACCTGTTTCTCACCAACACCAGCTCACGCCCGGTCGAGGCCATCGTCGACAAGCTTTCACACATGGGCATCCCGGTGGATGCCGCAGACATCCTCACGCCACCCCTCGCCGCAGCCGCCTGGCTGCATGAGTACGTCGAAGGCCCCGTCGCACTGTTCGTGCCTGCGGCCAGTCGCCAGGCATTCAGCGATCTGGCATGGCTGGACGAGGCGGCTGAATCCGGTGCCGCGGCCGTGGTGGTGGGCGACCTCGGCGAGGCCTGGGACTTCGCCACCCTCAACCGCGCCTTCCGCCTGTTGATGGCCGATCGGCCACCCCTGGTCGCGCTGGGCATGACCCGCTATTGGCAGGCCCCGGACGGCCTGCGGCTGGACGTCGGCGCCATGGTCAGCGCACTGAGCTATGCCTCGGGCATCGAACCGGTGGTGCTGGGCAAGCCGGCCGCGGCCTTCTTTCAGGCGGCGTTGTCACGGCTGGGATGTCGTGCGCAGGAGACCCTGATGATCGGCGACGACCTGGTCAGCGATTGCGGGGGTGCACAGCAGGCGGGGCTGAAGGCGGCGCTGGTGAAGACCGGCAAGTTCCGGCCGCAGGACCTGCAGCAGTCGATCCGGCCGGATGCAGTGCTCGACTCGATCGCCGGGCTGCCGTCGTGGTGGCGGGACGGGGACTGAGTTCAGCCGCGCTGTTTGGCCATTTTTTCCGCCGCCCCGACATCGACCGACCAGAGCTTTTCCAGCTGGTAGAAATCGCGCACCCGCGGCTGCATCACGTGCACCACCACGCCATTGAGATCGATCAGTGCCCACTCGCCCTCGTCGGCGCCCTCGGTGCCGAGGGCGGGCTCGCCCGCCTGCTTGGCCTGGAAGGCGACGCTGTCGGCGATCGCCTTGACGTGCCGATCGGAGGTGCCGGAGGCGATGATGAAAAAGTCGGTGATCCCGGTCTTGCCGCGGACATCGAGGACCTTGATGTCCTGGGCCTTCATGTCTTCGAGTGCGTCGACGACCAGGTCGCGGAGTTGTTCTACCTGCATGGTGAAATCCGAAGCTGTATCAGTGGGTAATGATAACCCATCCGTGCGTTATTGCCCGGATGGGCCATAAAGGCGGTGCTGTTCGAGATAGCGGACCACAGGCTCGGGGGTGAGATAGCGGGGGCTGTGCCCGTGGGCGAGACGGTTGCGGATGTCGGTGGCCGAGATGTCCAGCTGGGTGACCGGCTGGAACCAGATCCGTCCGCCGGGGGCTTCACGCAGGTCGCTGGCGAGATCGCTGCCGCGCTGCTCCACCATCTGCTGCAGTGCCGGGTCGCCGGGCAGGCTGTAGCCGGGGCGCTCCATCACCACCAGGTGGGCCAGGTTCGCCACCTGCTCCGGTTCGTGCCAGGA
>JANTHH010000178.1 GCA_024762485.1 Chromatiales bacterium | reverse complement strand
TGATGGATGCAAACGACCTGGAGCAGCATCTGCGCCAGCTCGACCCCGGCTATACCGTGCCAGCGAGCTTCACCCGGCCTGATCCCCAGTCCACCGCTGCCAGCAACGGTGACCGGATCTCGGTGCTGACATTCGGCTTCATGTACACGCTGCTGGCCAGCGGATATTCCAGCGACTACATCAACCAGGTGCTGGAACAGGACGGGCAGCAGCGCGATGCCATGGTGCTGTCCGAGGCGGAGCAGGACATCATCGTCAGTCGCATCGACAGCTTCAATCAGAGCATCCGCAATGCGGTACAGACGGCGACCGATGCCGGGCTCGATGTGCATCTGCTCGATATCGGCACGGTTCTCAGCGATGTGCTGCTCGGTCGCAGCCAGCTGGTCGTCGATGGCCGGCAGGTCTCACGCCACTGGTCCAGCGGCGATGCCTTCACCCTTGATGGCGTCCATCCGGGGTACGTGGGACACAGTCTGATCGCCAACGAGGTGATCGACCTGCTGAACACCCAGCTGGGCCTCGATGCCCCGGCCTACGATCTCGACGCGGTCTCACTGAACGACCCCTATGCCGACCGCGATGGTGATGGCTGGGTGGCCGCCACCGATGCGCCGGCGTTCGGCCTGCCACGGGTGCTGCGGTTGCTGCGGGATGCCGATGACACGGATGCCGGCGTGCATCCCGACCTCGGTGATGATGTCTGGGAGGAGATCTCGGACAGCATCCTTGAACAGCTGCGCATGTCACTGTGAGTGAACAGACCTTTTCTTCCACCCAGGAGCAACTGCTCGGGCTCTTTGACAGCCTGATGCTTGCCTACGGTCACCAGCACTGGTGGCCGGCCGACTCCCGCTTCGAGGTGATGGTGGGTGCCGTACTGACCCAGAATACCGCCTGGGTCAACGTCGAAAAGGCGATAGCCAACCTGCGGGCGGCCGATGTGCTGAGCGCAGAAAAACTGCTGACGATGTCCCCATCTGCACTGGCCGGGCTGATACGCCCCTCCGGCTACTACAACATCAAGGCGCAGCGACTGCGCAACCTCTGCCTGGCGCTACTCGAGGCGGGCGGCGAATCATCCCTTGAGGCACTGTCCACCAGTGCGTTGCGCCGTTTTTTGCTATCGATCAATGGGGTGGGGCCGGAGACGGCCGACGATATTCTGCTTTACGGTTTCGCGCGGCCGGTGTTCGTCATCGATGCCTATACCCGGCGTTTGCTGCAGCGCCTGGGCATGGTCGGAGAGAAGGCATCCTACGAATCGCTGCGCAGTGGCTTCGAGGCGGCACTGCCCGCTGATGTCGAGCTGTTCAGGGAATACCATGCGCTGATCGTCCAGCATGCAAAGCAGGCCTGCGCCCGCCAGCCGGGATGCCTGTCCTGTGTCCTCATCGACACCTGTCCGAGCGGGCGGGATCAGTTGATGACGGTCTGATTTCTGCCCTGGGACTTGGCACTGTAGAGCGCCTCGTCGGCGCGGTCGAACAGATCGGCGGCGCTGTCGCCGGCCTTCAGTTCAGTGGCGCCGAGACTGGCGGTGATGCAGATCTCGCGGCCGCCGACAGTACCCAGAGCCTCGATGTTCCGGCGGATGCGCTCGGCGAGCAGGGCCGCGCCTTCCAGGTCGGTATGGCTGGCGACGATGACGAATTCCTCACCGCCATAGCGGAAGATCATGTCCGAGCGACGAATGGTCGATTCGGCACTGGCCGTCACCGCCTTGAGCACGTCGTCGCCAAAGCTGTGGCCGTAGTTGTCGTTGAAGTGCTTGAAGTGGTCGATGTCCAGCACGATCAGCGACAGGGGTACCTGCTGGCGGCGGGCCAGGTCGAATTCACGTTCCATTGTGGTCTGGAAGGCGCTGCGATTCTGCACCCCTGTGAGAGGGTCACGCAGTGCCTGGTCCAGAGCCTGCCGATAGCGCAGGGCGTTACGCAGGGGATAGACCAGGATGCACAGCAGGTTCTCCAGCGCGTCGAGCTCGCGGGTGGTGAAGGGCTTGCCGCGGGTAAAACGAATGCGTCCAAGATTGTCGCCATGCACACTCAGGTCGTAGTGCACACTCTGTGGCTGCTCGTTGCCCATGTTCAGACGACAGTCCGGTGCACTATGTTCATAGTGCAGTGAGCTGATGCCAAAGGACAGCCGTCCCTCGTGCATGAACAATTCGAGTTGTTGTTCGAGTTCCAGGGTGGTCTGCAACAGGCTGCTGAGCTGGAACGCCCGGCTGTCACTGAAGTCGGCCTTGGTGACGTCGACCTTTCCTTCGATAGCGCGGCTCTCGTTTGCGGGTTCGGTCATGGCATGGGTTCGCAGGTTAGGGTTCATGGCGTGTAGGGCATGGGTTGTTGATGTGCTTGAGACTATGCCAAAGCTGTGCCAATGGCTAGGAATTAACCGAACCTGTCAATCATATGACATTAAAAACAATGGGTTACAGCATTCATAAGGGCGTCTGTCAGGAAGCCGTGGTTATCCGGGGAGCGTGGCTGGTCTGTGCAAGACGGAAAACCGTCACCTCGACTGGTGCCGGCACCCCGCTTTGGGTGTCAAGTGCTTGGCACATAAGCGTACAGTCTATATAAATATCTACCAGCACAATAAAAACGGGGATGGAAATGAAGATATTGATGGGCATGGGCGTACTGCTGATGATCCTGAGCGGTCAGGTATCCGGGGCTGCCACAAATGAGGGCCTGGGGGAGGGCATGGTCAATCCCGGGTACGAGGAGAAGCCGGGCTGGTTCAAGTCATCCTTCCTCGACGTGGGTGAGGACATTGCCGAGGCCACCGCAGCAGGCAAGCAGCTGATCCTCTATTTCTATCAGGACGGCTGCCCCTATTGCGCCAAGCTGCTGCGCGAGAATTTCGCCGACCGCGACATCGTCGGCTATACCCGGGCGCACTTCGACGTGGTCCCCATCAATATCTGGGGTGACCGCGAGGTGACCGATCTGAAGGGCAACACAGTTACCGAGAAGGCCTTCTCAGCGGCGTTGCGGGTGCAGTACACGCCGACACTGATCTTCGTCAACGACAAGGGCCAGGTGGCGTTGCGCATCAATGGATATTTCCCGCCGCACAAGTTCATGCCGGCACTGCGTTATGTTGCCGAGGGTCACCCCGGCAAGATCGCCTTCACCGACTATCTGGCTGAACAGGGCAGCGACAAAGTTGCCAGCGGCCGCATCCACCCGCTCGACGGCGCCCTGAAGCCACCGCTAAGACTCAAAGACACCCAGGCTGCGTCCGGCAAACCCCTGCTGGTGATGTTCGAGCAGGCGGTGTGCAACGCCTGCGATGAACTCCACGAGGACGTGCTGAACCGTCCTGCGGTGCGCGACAGCCTTGGCGCATTCGACATTGCCCAAGTGGATATTGCCTCTACGGAAAAAATACAGACCCCCGATGGCAAGGAGTTGCCGGCCCGCGAGTGGGCGCGTCGGCTGGGCATCCAGTTCACTCCCAGTCTGGTGTTCTTCGATCCCGAGGGTAAAGAGGTGTTCCGTACCGAGGCGTATCTGAAGACCTTCCACCTGCAGGGTGCCATGGAATATGTCAGCAGTGGTGCCTACAAGACCCAGCCAAACTTCCAGCGCTTCCTGCAGAAACTGACCGATGAGCTTCATGCCAAGGGTATCGAGGTGGACATGATGGAGTAGGTCTGGCCTGTGCTGCGCGAGGGTACGGGTTCCCACATGCAGGCTATCCGAGTTGACAAGAGGGCGAGGCAAATCCCATCGACGTCCGGTTTAACAGCTTCATGAATAGTCTTATGGACACACGCCGTGTGATCTCATGGACGCCAGGCTGAATGTCTGGTCGGTCAGCTCGGGAAAACATCAGTCACAATTGGCAGCAAAGAACAGGGGGAGTGACCCGCGATGCTTTTTTACTGTCCGGGTTCATGACCTTGTTGAATCGAATTCCTCCTCGATTTTCGATGCCAGCGTGAAATCCAGATCCGTAATTCCTCCAGCGCTATGGGTCGTAAGTTCAATCGATACCTTGTTGTATACATTGCACCAATCTGGATGGTGATCGAGCTCCTCAGCATGGCGGCCTACGTTGACCATGAAGTCCAGTGCCTCATTAAAATCGTCAAACTTGAATTCCTTTTTTATCCGGTCCTCGGAGTAAGCCCACTTGTTTTTTATTTTGCTATTGAGTTCACGTAGCTGTTTTTCAATATCTTTCTGATTCATCCTGCTGCTCATGTCCATATCCTCTGTCCCGCGATAGTTGCTCAATCCCGAGTGGCTCATATTCTAAGTTATTGTGTCACGGCCCTGCCCGATGTTCAGAGTAAATATATATATCGCGTCGTTTATCGCAGATGATTTACTCAGGATAGATATGGGATTCGAATTGATGGGCAGCAAAGAAGGGGTGCTGAGTTATATAAAATAGAAAGAGCTTTGATTTCCAAAATGCCAGGTAGATAATTCAGTTATAAAAAAATGTAAACATTAACGATAAACAGTATTGGTAATCTATCTGAATAAAGGCCTGCCTGGTGATCTCGTTTAATGGGGGGTTGGCGTGATTGTTCAAAAGGTCGACTGCCCATGATATATCACTGCAGCATGGGTGATCACAAATCATTGCCGTCTGTAAAGTTTAAGTATGTGACTGTGTTTTTGTTCCCTTTTTTATTGAACTGCCGCACGACATCCCCATCCTTCTTGATCATTCTGCATTTGTTTTTTCCGCCATCCCACTGGAGGCACAATTCGTTTTTTCTAGCCCCCCACATTCCTGTGCGCTTGCCTTTCTTTTCACTCACGCCAATTATTTTTCCGTCAGAAGAAAAATGGCGTTTGAATGAAAAATCTCTCTTATGGTGATACCCTTCAACAGTTTTTCCAGAGAAGATCTGTGTTATTGCCTCTGGGTTGAGGTCCGCAGTGAAAGCAGGGCTGCTAACAAGTATGTTCATTGCAGCCAAAACAGTGACAAGAATACTTTTCATCATCGTCTTTCACCTTCCTGAAGCGGGAAGAGTCGCAGTTACGAAGTCAAAGTTCTTTGCCGTCAACAAATCCTGTCCATAAAACCACATCCCTGCCTTTTTGATTGACCCGGGTATAACTGCCGTCGCCATTATCGCGAATGCGGGCGCAGCGATCCTTGTTCTTCCAGTGGATGCAGTGCCTGCCACCTTCTATTCGGTAGCGGGTCTCGACAATCTCGTCCCCATCAGTCCGATAGGCGGTTTCACTGCCATCGTCGAAATATACCTTGAAGCTGAATCCCTTCTTCAGGTGCTTGGCGGACACTGTTTTGCCTTTAACAAGGGACTCAATCTGTGCATCGGTAAGGAAGTTTTCAGCATGAGCAGGGATAGCTGCCAGAGAAATCAAAAGGGCGGAGCAAAGGGGTGTCATATACAAGTGCATGGAGGACCTCCCGTGAGTCTAAAAGTACCCAAGTCCATTGCGCTTAGCGGCGTGCAATGAAATTACCAACGTAAGGATAGTCATTCATTGAGACAGCAGTGGTAGTCAATCCCTGTTCTTTGTGTGGGAAAGCGAATTATTTGTTCGTGGGTGGAGGTGGTCATGGAGGGGGTGGTCACATGGAGGTGGACATGGACACCCACCCCTCTCTTGATTTCTCAGCCTGTTCTGCCAGACTGGAGAACATCAAGAAAACAACAATGTTCAAGGATCGAACATGCCCAAGCCACGTCATTGCCAGATCAGCCTCGACGCCACGCCCTACTACCACTGCAT
>JANTHH010000177.1 GCA_024762485.1 Chromatiales bacterium | reverse complement strand
GCCCGTGTCGGGCTGGAGCCTGAAATCGTGCTGGTGGATGTGGAGGGACCGGCCGAGGAGATCGCCGGCGTGCGGGCGATGCTGACGGCCTGAGCCGGGCACCGGAATACCCGTCGGCAGGCTCGCGTGGCGGATGCCGGGCAATATTTATCCGCAAGCACTGAGTTCGACGGCAGACAAAAAACAAAAATCCCCGCGACTGCGGGGATTTTTTTGCTGGGGGCAAGCCCTGCCGTTCAGGCCTCGGGGCGCATGTGCGGGAACAGCAGCACGTCCCGGATCGACGGTGCATCGGTGAACAGCATCACCAGCCGGTCGATGCCGATGCCCTCGCCCGCAGTGGGCGGCAGGCCATGTTCCAGCGCGCGGATGTAGTCGGCGTCGAAATGCATCGCCTCGGCATCACCCGCCTCCTTCTCCTCCACCTGACGGCGGAAACGCTCGGCCTGGTCCTCGGGATCATTGAGCTCGGAGAAGCCGTTGGCGATCTCACGTCCGCCGACGAAGAACTCGAAGCGATCGGTGACGAAGGGGTCCTCGTCGTTGCGCCGCGCCAGCGGCGACACCTCGGTGGGATAGGCGGTGATGAAGGTGGGGTCCTTGAGACGGTGCTCGACGGTCTTCTCGAAGATCTCGATCTGCACCTTGCCCAGGCCGTAGGTCGGACGGACATCGATACCCAGCCCGGTGGCAATGGCACTGGCCTGCGCCAGGTCGTCCAGCTGCTCGGCCCGGAGATCGGGATTGAAGTGAAGAATGGACTCCTTCACGGTCATCCGCACGAAGGGCCTGCCGAAGTCGTAGGTCTCGCCCTGGTAGCTGATCTCGGTGCTGCCGACCACGTCGGCGGCGATGCCGCGCAGCAGCTGCTCGGTGAGGTCCATCAGGTGGTGGTAGTCCACGTAGGCCTCGTAGAACTCGAGCATGGTGAACTCGGGGTTGTGACGGGTGGACAGGCCCTCGTTGCGGAAATTGCGATTGATCTCGAACACCTTCTCGAAGCCGCCCACCACCAGCCGCTTGAGGTACAGCTCCGGCGCGATACGCAGATACAGCGCCATGTCGAGTGCATTGTGATGGGTCATGAAGGGGCGCGCGGTGGCGCCGCCCGGGATCACCTGCATCATCGGTGTCTCCACCTCGAGAAAGCCCCGCTCGGTGAGGAAGTGGCGGATGTAGTCGATGATGGCGGAACGCCTGCGGAAGATCTCGCGGGCCTCGGGATTGACGATCAGGTCGACATAGCGCTGGCGGTAGCGGGCCTCGGTATCGGTCAGGCCATGCCATTTCTCGGGTAGTGGACGCAGCGCCTTGGTCAGCAGTTGGGCGTCGTCCAGGTAGATGTAGAGATCACCCTTGCCGGACTTGTGGACCGGCCCCTCGCCACCGACGATGTCACCGATATCCCAGCTCTTGATCTGCGCCATCAGGTCCTCGGGCAGTGTCTTCTTGTCGACGTAGAACTGGATCTGCCCGGACATGTCCTGGATCAGCAGAAAGGGGCCGCGCTTGGCCATGATGCGCCCGGCGATACTGGCGCGCTGCCCCAGTGCCTCCAGCTCCTCCTTGGATTTGTCGCCGAGGCGCGCCTGCAACTCGGCGGCCAGTGCATCGCGGCGGAAATAGTTGGGATAGGCCTGGCCCTGCTCGCGCAGGCGGGCGAGCTTTTCACGGCGCTGGGCGATGAGCTTGTTTTCGTCTTGGGTCTGGTCGGTCATAGGAAACAGTTTCTCAGGCAGTGTGATGCACTGCGATTCGGGTCAGAGTCCACTCTTCAGACTGGCCTCGATGAAGGGATCAAGACCGCCGTCGAGCACGGCCTGGGTGTTACCGGTCTCGACGCCGGTACGCAGGTCCTTGATGCGTGACTGGTCGAGCACGTAGGAGCGGATCTGGCTGCCCCAGCCGATGTCGGACTTGGTTTCTTCCAGCGCCTGGGCACTCTCGTTGCGCTTCTGCATCTCCAGTTCATACAACTTGGCCTTGAGCTGCTTCCAGGCCTGGTCCCGGTTCTTGTGCTGCGAGCGATCATTCTGGCACTGCACCACGATGCCGGTGGGGATGTGGGTCAGGCGGACCGCCGAGTCGGTCTTGTTGACGTGCTGACCGCCCGCGCCCGAGGCGCGGTAGGTGTCGGTGCGGACATCCGCCGGGTTGATCTCGATCTCCACCGTATCGTCGATCTCGGGGGAGACGAACACCGAGCAGAAGGAGGTGTGGCGGCGGTTGCCGGAATCGAAGGGCGACTTGCGCACCAGCCGGTGCACGCCGGTCTCGGTGCGCAGCCAGCCGAAGGCATAGGGCCCCTCGAAACGGATGGTCGCCGACTTGATGCCGGCCACGTCGCCGGGGGACACCTCGATCAGCTCGGTCTTGAAGCCGTGGCGCTCGCCCCAGCGCAGGTACATGCGCAGCAGCATCTCGGCCCAGTCCTGGGCCTCGGTGCCACCGGAGCCGGCCTGGATGTCGAGGAAGGCATTGCTGGCATCCATCTCGCCGGAGAACATGCGCTGGAATTCCAGCCCGGCGACCTTGGACTCGTAGCTCTCGAGGTCGGCGGCGACGGCGTCCACCGTCTCCTCGTCGCCCTCCTCGACCCCCATCTCCAGCAGCTCCGCGGCATCCTCCAGGCCGGCGGTGAGCTCGTCCACGGTATTGACCACCTCCTCGAGCAGGGCGCGTTCCTTGCCCAGCTTCTGGGCCCTGTCGGGGTCGTTCCAGACGTCCGGTTCTTCCAGCTCGCGGAGGACCTCGGTCAGTCGTTCCTTCTTTCCGGCATAGTCAAAGATACCCCCTGAGGGACTCGACACGCCCCTTCAAGTCGGCAATCTTGTTCCTGATCGGATTGATGTCCTGCATTGCACACCTCGTAGCAGCCAAGCAGGCCATTCTAGCCCACCGCCGGTAAACGAGAAACCGGCCAGGGTGAATCCCGGCGGGCGATGCCTGGCGGTGAAATCACCAGATTGTGATGTCGTCCAGCCCACCAGAGGCAAAACTTATCTATGGTGTGGGCCCGCCTTGTGATCAAACAAGAAGAATGGTGAGTACCGATGAGCACCCAGATGAAAACCAGCGGCAAGAGCTCCATCCGCTTCGAATACCGATTCCAGCTCAGCGATGACAGGACATCGACCTTCCGCATCAAGCTCGATGCCGAGACCCTGCGCGTGCGCACCGGCATCAAGGGCGCACTGCCGGCCTGGACCCGGCTGGACTTCAAGCAGTGTCCCAACTGCCCGCTCGACGCCGGGGTGAACTCGCATTGCCCGCTGGCGGTCAGCCTGATCGAGCCGATCGAATCGCTCAGCGGGCTGAAGTCCTATGACAAGGCCAAGATCACCGTCACCACCCCGGAACGCACCACCGGTATCCGTGCCACGGTACAGGAAGGTCTCAGCGCCATGATGGGTCTGATCATGCCCACCAGCGGCTGCCCGCACACCGCCTACTTCCGCCCGATGGCACGCTTCCACCTGCCCTTCGCCACCGAGAGCGAGACCCTCTACCGGGTCGCCAGCATGTATCTGATGGCGCAATTGCTGCGCCGGGAAAAAGGTCTCGACGCCGACTTCGACCTCTCCGGCCTCAACCCGATCTACGACAACATCCGCATCCTGAACAAGGCGATGGTGACCCGCCTCTCCGCCGCCAGCGAACTCGACAGCGCCATCAACGCGGTGGTGCTACTGGACCAGTTCGCCGCCAATTTCACCTATTCGCTGGACGACCCGCTGGCCGCCTTCGAGGGCCTGTTCTCCGCCTACCTGCAGGATTGACGAAACCGGACAGGTGTACGTTTCAGCCGCATTGGGATTAACCTAGGCGGATGGGACAGGAGATCAGCAGCAGCCGGTTCAGCGGGGAAGACTTCGCCGCATTCCGCGAACGCCTCGAGGCAGAGACCCGGCTGCTCGGTGAATGGATCGCCAGTGGTGCGCTGAAGACGGACCAGGCCGTTGCCGGCCTCGAGCTCGAGGCCTGGCTGGTGGACAACCAGTTCCAGCCCGCCCCCATCAATGCCGACTATCTGCAGGCGCTCGCCAACCCGTTGGTGGTGCCCGAGCTGGCGCGCTTCAATGTCGAGCTCAACAGCCCGCCCCAGCCCCTCGGACCAGAGACCTTCCAGCGCCAGCTGGAACAGCTGCAGTCGCTGTGGCGGGAATGCCAGACCATGGCCGAGCGCCAGGCGGCGCACCTGCTGATGATCGGCATCCTGCCGACGGTGCACCAGGAGGACCTGTGCCTGGCCAACATGTCCGACCTGCAGCGCTACCGTGCGCTCAACGAACAGGTCTTCCGGCTGCGCGAGGGCCGACCACTGCAGGTGGACATCGCCGGCCCCGAGCACCTGCAGCGCAGCCATGCCGATGTCATGCTCGAGGCCGCCGCCACCTCTTTCCAGATCCATTTCAAGGTCGACATCGGGCAGGCAGCCCGCGCCTTCAACCTGTCCAAGATCATCTCCGCGCCGATGGTCGCGCTGGCGGCCAACTCGCCGTTCCTGTTCGGCCATGCACTGTGGGAGGAATCGCGCATCCCGCTGTTCGAACAGGCGGTATCGGTGGGCGGCTCGGACTACAGCAAGCGGGTCACCTTCGGCATCCGTTATGCCGAATCGTCCATACTCGAGGCCTTCGAGGCCAACCTCGAGCGCTACCCGGTGCTGCTGCCCCAGTTGCTGGACGAGCCGCCGGAACGCCTGCCCCACCTGCGCCTGCACAACGGCACCATCTGGCGCTGGAACCGCCCCCTTATCGGCTTTTCCGACGATGGCAGCCCCCATGTCCGTATCGAACACCGGGTGGCACCCTCCGGGCCGACCCCCGTCGATGTCATCGCCAACATGGTGTTCTATTTCGGCCTGCTCAGTGAATGGCTGGCTGACGACAACAGGCTGGAGCAGGCGATCCCCTTTGCGCAGGCACGCGACAACTTCTACGCCGCCGCCCGGCAGGGACTGGCAGCGGACATCCGCTGGCGCGACGGCCGGCACGGCAGCATCCGCGAGCTGCTGCTGCAGGAGCTGCTGCCGCTCACCCGTCGCGGACTGCAACGCCTGCAACTGCCCGCTGCAGAGATCGACCACTGGCTCGACATCCTGCAGCAGCGCGTGGCACAACAAGCCACCGGCGCCCGCTGGCAGCGCCGCTGGGTCGACCGACACGGCCGGGATTTTGCCGGCCTCACCGCCGCCTACCTGGAACGCCAGGAGAGCGGTATCCCCGTACATCGATGGAGTCTCTGAGCTTGACCACCCTGCAACTGCTGGATCATCTACCCGAGGGGCTGCTCGACTGCGATGCCCGCCATCTGCACGGCCTGCTCGGCGGCCCGACCCTGATCCATCTGGGAGGGCGACGCCAGCCGACGCTGTTCGTCTCGGTACTGCTGCACGGCAACGAAACCACCGGCTGGGAAGCGATGCGCCGGTTGCTGAAGCGGTACCGTCCGGGTGGTGGCGAGCAGGACCTGCCCCGCGACCTGACACTACTCATCGGCAACACCGCGGCTGCCGCCCAGGGCATGCGCCGTCTCGATGGCCAGCCGGACTACAACCGCGTCTGGCCCGGCTCGGAGGAACCCGACAGTCCGGAGCGCCGCATGATGCAACAGGTGGTGGACCACCTCGAGGCACAGGGTGTGTTCGCCAGCGTCGACGTGCACAACAACACCGGCAAGAACCCGCACTACGCCTGCATCAACCGCATCGACCAGCAGGGCCTGCATCTGGCGACCC
>JANTHH010000176.1 GCA_024762485.1 Chromatiales bacterium | reverse complement strand
CACGCCACGGGCAGGGATTGCCCCGTGGCCTCATGGCATCGCGCCCGCGCCTTGCCCCGCCAGGGATGGAAAATGATCGTACATGCCATGGTCATCACGGCCGCGGTCCTGTCGTTTCAACAGCTCGGTGTCTTGCCGCCGGCCGTCTGGCTGCTGGCAAGCCTTCTTCCCGGGCTTCTCGCATTGAGGTATCGAAGCCTCCGCCTGCCCGCCAGCTTTCTGCTGGCCTTCGCCGGGTCTCATGGCTGGGCCCTTCTTAATGAGCCACCACTCCTCGACCCCTCGTTGTGGGGTCGCGACCTGCTGGTGACCGGGCGGATCACGGGGCTTCCCACATCATCGGGGGATGCCCGGCGTTTCCGCCTCGACGCCGACAGCCTGGTGGACGTGGATACCGGCCGGGAGCAGCATGGCCGCTGGCGTCTGCGCGTGGCCTGGTATCGTGCGGCGGTCCCGGTATACAGCGGCGAGCGCTGGCAGTTGCGGCTGCGTCTGAAACCGGCCCGCAGCTACCGCAATCCGGGCAGTTTCGATTACCGGGGGTGGCTGTACCGGCAGGGTATCCGTTACACCGGCTACGTACGCGACGGTGAGGGGACCCGACGCCTTGCCGCAGCGCCGGGCTGGTCGCTCGACCATTGGCGGCAGCAGCTGGCGGAAGGCATCGACAGCGCACCGGTGAATCCAACGTCCGCTGCCCTGCTGCGTGCATTGACGCTGGGCGATCGCAGTGGCATTTCCGAATCGCAGTGGCGGGTGTTCCGCCGTACCGGCACCAATCACCTGGTGGCCATCTCCGGCCTGCATGTCGGATTGGTGGCCGGCTTGCTGATGTGGCTGACCAATGCCGGCTGGCGGCGGATCCCGTCCCTTTGCCGTCGCCTGCCGGCACAGCAGGCCGCCGCCTGGGCCGGGCTTGCTGGTGCCCTGGGTTACGCGGCCCTGGCCGGCTTTTCCCTGCCGACCCAGCGTGCATTGCTGATGTTGCTGGTGTTGCTGGGCGCCATATTGCTGCGCCGGCCGCTGCGGCCCGGGCAGGGTCTGGCACTGGCATTGATCGCGGTGCTGTTGTTCGATCCGGCTGCGGTGTCATCCGCAGGATTCTGGCTGTCCTTCCTTGCCGTTGCGGCGATATTGGTGGTTATCGACGGTCCACCGCGTGGTTGGTCACGGATCGGACAGTGGGTGAAGCTGCAGTGGGCCGTGGCGTTGGGGCTTGCACCCCTGCTGCTGTTCTTTTTTCAGCAGGTGCCGTGGCTGGGGCCGCTGGTGAATCTGTTCGCCATCCCCTTCTTCAGCCTGCTGATCGTGCCCCTGGCCCTGCTGGGCATCCTGTTGCCGCTCCCGCTGCTGTCCGATGCCTGCCTCGGCCTGGCAGGCTGGCTGCTCGACCGGGGGCTGGCGGGGCTGCAACTGCTCGCCGATGTGGAGGGTGTGGTGCAAGGCCTGCCACGGCCTTCTCTGGCCGCACTGGCATTGGCGCTGCCGGGGATCTTCCTGCTGATGCTGCCCCGTGGTGTGCCAGGCCGCTACCTGGGCCTTGTCGCCTGCCTGCCATTGTTGCTGGTGAATGTGAATCGGCCGGCAACAGGCGGTTTCCTGTTCACGCTGCTCGACGTCGGCCAGGGGACCGCGGCGGTGGTACGTACCCGTGACCACGTCCTGGTCTACGACACCGGGCCGGGGTTTCGCTCCGGCTTCAACACCGGGTCAGCGGTGGTGGCGCCTTACCTGCGCCAACTGGGGCTGGACAAGATAGACCTGCTGATCCTCAGCCATGGCGACAAGGACCACGCCGGCGGCGCCAGGGGACTGCTGGCGGAAATGTCTGCGAACGTACGGCTCAGCGGCGAACCTGCCCGTCTGCGTGGGATCACCGCAGAACCGTGCGTCGCCGGCCGGCAGTGGCGCTGGGACGGGGTACTGCTGGAGATACTCCACCCCGCCTCTGGGCATCATGCTACCGGCAACGACGCCTCCTGCGTGCTCAGGGTCAGCAACGCCGCAGGCAAGGTGCTGCTCACAGGTGACATCGAGGCCGCCTCCGAGCAACGCCTGAGCCGCGTCCTGGCGTCGGGTGGTGTTGATGTGGTCACCGCGCCGCATCATGGCAGCCGCAGCTCCTCGACCGCCGGCTTCATCGCCACCGTGGCGGCGCGGGATGTGCTGGTCTCCGCCGGCTGGCGCAACCGTTACGGCTTTCCCGTGCCTGAGGTGATGGCGCGCTGGCAGGCCGCGGGCAGCCGCGTGTTGAACACCGCCGATGAGGGTGCGATCAGCTACCGCTTTGCCGCCGACGGCCGATTGCACGGGCCGGTCTCCCATGCCCGCCGGCAGGCGGCGTTGTGGTGATGCCCCGGCGGTGCGGATTGAGCGGCCTGCTTCACAGCACGGCCGCCTGCTGTTGGGGTCAGCTGTCCCCTTAACGTATGATTGCAGCAAGCGGATGGGCGGGCTGTGACCCGCCGACCCTGAAACCCTGACGCTGCCCCGAGAGGTGTCCATACGTGTTTGAACTGGTCAAAGCCGGCGGCTGGCTGATGCTGCCCATCATCGCCTGTTCAGTGGCCGCGATGACGATAATCGTCGATCGCCTGCTGGCCTATCGTCGCAACAAGGTTATCCCGGAAAACCTGGTGGCAAGCATCCTCAAGGTGCACCAGATGGGCAAGCTCACCCCGGCGCATATCGAGAAGATCCGCGAGGGCTCCCCGTTGGGCCGCATACTCGCTGCCGGGCTGCTCAACAGCACACACTCGCGTGACATCATGAAAGAGGCCATCGAGGAAGAGGGTCGCCAGGTGGTGCACGAGCTTGAACGCTATCTCAACAGCCTTGGCACCATCGCCGCCATCTCGCCCCTGCTGGGCCTGCTCGGTACCGTGATCGGCATGATCAAGGTATTCGCCGCCATCACCAGCGCCGGGGTGGGCGACCCCACGGTGCTCGCCGGCGGTATCTCGGAGGCCCTGATCACCACCGCCGCCGGCCTGTCGGTGGCCATCCCCAGCCTGATCTTCCACCGCTATCTCACCGGCACCGTCGACAAGCTGGTGGTGGGCATGGAGGAGCAGGCACTGAAGATGGTCGAGATCATGCACGGCGAGCGCGAGGCGTGAGCGGCATGAACCTGCGGCCGCAGCGGCGGGACCAGGTGTCACTGGACATGACGCCGCTGATCGATGTGGTGTTCCTGCTGCTGATCTTCTTCATGGTGTCGACCACCTTCGACAAGCAGACGGCGGTCAAGGTCGATCTCCCCGAGGCGCAGAGCATCGCCGAGAAGACCCAGGAAGACAGGATCATGGTGGTGGTCGACGGGCGCGGGCATATCTACATCAACGACCGCGAGCTGATCAACAACGAGGTCGACACGGTCAAGCGGACCCTGCTCAAGATCGCCGATGGCAACAGGGACATCCCGGTGATCGTGCGGGTCGACAAGTCCGCCCCCTTCCAGGCGCCGATGACGGTGATGGATGCCGCCGCCCAGGCGCAGCTGAGCCGCCTGAGTTTCGTTGCCCGACAGGCCAGCGAACAGCCCTGACCGGTTCGCGATGGCCCGTTATCCCGACTTCTGGTGCAGGCTGACCCCTGTCAGCCTGGCATTGTTGCCATTCAGTGGCCTGTTCTGGCTGCTCAGCAGCCTGCGGCGGGCGGCCTACCGGGCCGGTCTGCTCAGGGTGCGGCGGTTTCCGGTGCCGGTGCTGGTCGTCGGTAACATCAGCGTCGGTGGCACCGGCAAGACGCCCCTGGTGATCTGGCTGGTGGAGCATCTCAAGTCCCTGGGGCTGCGGCCCGGCGTGGTGGCCCGCGGCTACGGCGGCAGGGCGAGCCACTGGCCACAGCAGGTGCGCCCGGACAGCGACCCGGTGATGGTCGGCGACGAGCCGGTGCTGATCGCCAGCCGCACGCAACGTCCGGTATGCGTGGCGCCGGACCGCCCGGCGGCGGTGCAGGCCTTGCTCGACCACACCGACTGCAACGTGGTGGTCTCCGACGACGGTCTGCAGCACTATGCGCTGGGGCGGGATCTGGAGATCGTGGTCATCGACCCGCAGCGGCGCTTCGGCAACGGTCTGCTGCTGCCCGCCGGCCCGCTGCGCGAAGGCCGGGGCCGGCTGAAGCGGGTGGATTTCCGGCTCACCCAGGGCATCGGCAGCCGGGGTGAATACCGTTTCGAGCTGGGTCATGCCATGCTGCAGCCAGTGAGCGGCGAGGGCGAGACCCGGCCGCTGTCAGACCTCAGGGGCCAGCAGGTGCACGCGGTGGCAGGTATCGGCGAACCGAAGCGTTTCTTCGATCTGCTGCGACGCGCCGGCCTCGAGGTGATCGAACACCCCTTTGCCGATCATCATCCGTTCCGTTCACAGGATCTCGACTTCAACGACGACCTGCCGGTACTGATGACCGAGAAAGATGCCGTAAAATGCCGACCCTACGCCCGTCCGGATCTCTGGGCGCTGCGGGTGGAGGCGGTGCCCGATCAGGTCTTCATTGACCGCCTGGACAAACGACTACAGGAAATCACCCATGGATAAGAAGCTGCTGGACATACTGGTCTGCCCGATCTGCAAGGGGCCGCTGGTCTATCACAAGGCCGACAACGAGCTGATCTGCAAGGTGGACCGCCTGGCCTTCCCGGTGCGCGACGGCATCCCGGTGATGCTGGAACAGGAGGCACGCAAGCTGCCTGCCGATGAAGAGGTTGCGGACAGCTGATCGATGGCCGGTTTTCGTATCGTCATCCCCGCCCGTTACGCCTCTACCCGCTTGCCGGGCAAGCCCCTGCTGCCGATTGCAGGTCGGCCGATGATCGAACATGTCCATCGCCGCGCGCAGGCAGCCGGTGCCGGCCAGGTGGTGGTCGCCACCGACGATGAACGCATCGCCGGCGTGGCGCGGGCGTTCGGTGCCGAGGTGTGCATGACCCGTTCCGATCATCCCAGCGGCACCGACCGCATCGCCGAGGTGGCGCAGCAGATGGGCTGGGCCGACAGCGACATCGTGGTCAACCTGCAGGGCGACGAGCCGCTGATGCCGGTTTCCCTGCTGCACCAGGTGGCCGACGACCTGGCGATCAATCCCCAGGCCGACATCGCCACCCTGGCCACCACCCTCGATGGGCCCGAGCAGGTGTTCGACGCCCATGTGGTCAAGGTGGTCACCGACCGCGCCGGCTTCGCGCTCTATTTCAGCCGTGCCAGCATCCCCTGGGACCGGCAGCACTTCCACTACGGCAAGGTGCCGCCCCATACCGCCGGCCTGCTGCGACACCTGGGACTCTACGCCTACCGCGTCGGCTTTCTGCGCGATTATCAGGATATGGCACCGGCACCCATCGAAGAGGCCGAGTCGCTCGAGCAGCTACGGGCGCTCTGGTACGGCAGGCGGATCCACGTCGCCGAGGCCGATCAATGCCCGCCACCGGGGGTCGACACCGCCGAGGATCTGGCGCGGGTCGAGGCGGTGCTTGCCGGCGGTTGAGTGCGACGGGCTGGGGAAAGATCTCTCCCATGCGGTCGAGATGACAGGGGTTGGGTGACAAGGGTGGGGTGAGACACACCATGTCACTTTGTCATCTCGACGAGCCCCCTCCATTTGTCATCTCGACGAGCCCGGCGAGGAGAGATCTGTAGCCGCATGTCTCCTCCACCGATCCCATGCCATTCGGCCCGGGAGCGGGCCTCCTACTGCCCACGTGGGGTGCAATAGTCAGGATGCAATAAGCGAAGGGCGTTGGCCCAAGGGAAGGTCAGGCCCCGGGTTCGTTCTCGCCAGGCCGAAACCCCGGTGGCAGCTTGCCCGAGACCAT
>JANTHH010000175.1 GCA_024762485.1 Chromatiales bacterium | reverse complement strand
GGCTCTGCCGAGGCCGGATGAATGCCGGCCAGCAGGATCAGGATAATCAGGGTGATGCGGATCATGGGGTTTCTCATCCGTTGGGCGGCCTCACAGTTCACTGGATGCCGAGCACCTGGTCAAGGATTCTGCCGACCTTCTCGATCCGGCTGCCGACATCTTCCAGGTCGGCGGTGAAACGCAGCTTGTCGCTGCCGTCGAGCTTGAAGTCGAGGGGGCGGGTCTGAATCAGGCGAATCAGATTCGCCGGGTCGATCTTCGGCTCGGCATCGAAGAGGATACGCCCCCCCTGCGGGCCGGCCTCGATCTTGCGGATGCCATAGGGCTGCACCCGCAATTTCAGCTCGGTGGTATCAAACAGCAGCTTGGCCGGCTCGGGCAGCAGGCCGAAGCGATCGATCATCTCCACCTTCAGTTCACGCAGTTCGCTGGGATCGCTCGCCGAGGCGATACGCTTGTACTGCATCAGGCGGATGTTGACATCGGGCAGATAGTCCGCGGGCAGCAGGGCGGGCAGGTGCAGATCGACCTCGGTGCCATGGTCCAACGGGCGATCCAGTTCGGGCTGCTTTCCTGATTTTATGGCCTTCACTGCCTGCTCCAGCATCTCGGTGTAGAGCGAGTATCCGATCTCGTGGATCTGGCCGCTTTGTTCGTCGCCCAGCAGTTCCCCGGCCCCGCGGATCTCCAGATCGTGGGTGGCGAGGGTGAAGCCTGCGCCCAGTTCCTCCAGTGACTCGATGGCCTCGAGGCGTTTCCTGGCATCGGCGGTCAGGGTCTTCGGCGGCGGGACGATCAGGTAGGCATAGGCACGGTGATGGGAACGTCCGACCCGGCCGCGCAACTGGTGCAGCTGTGCCAGGCCCAGCTTGTCGGCGCGGTTGATGATGATGGTGTTGGCGCTTGGTACATCGATGCCCGATTCGACGATGGTGGTACAGACCAGGATATTGAAACGCTGGTGATAGAAGTCGCGCATGATGGCCTCGAGTTCGCGCTCGCGCATCTGCCCGTGGGCGAACTGCACTCGGCTCCCGGGCAGCAGTCTCTGCAGCTCCTGCGCCTTGTTCTCGATGGTGGCCACCTCGTTGTGCAGGAAGTAGACCTGCCCGCCACGCGTGATCTCACGCTGGCAGGCCTCGGTGATCAGGGCGTCGTTCCACTGGCTGACGAAGGTCTTGATCGGGTGACGTGCTGCTGGCGGGGTGGCGATCACTGACAGGTCGCGCATACCGGCCATGGCCATGTTCAGGGTGCGTGGTATCGGTGTGGCCGTCAGGGTGAGTATGTCCACCTCCGCACGCAGGGCCTTCAGCTGTTCCTTGTGACGCACGCCGAAGCGGTGTTCCTCGTCGATGATCGCCAGGCCCAGGTTCTTGAACTTCACCTCGGGGCTGAGCAGCTTGTGCGTGCCGACCACGATGTCGATGCTGCCGTCGGCCAGGCCCGCCAGCACCTTGCTGACATCCTTCTGGGAACGGAAGCGCGACAGGCTCTCCACCCGCACCGGCCAGTCGGCGAAGCGGTCGGCGAAGTTCTGGTAATGCTGCTGGGCGAGCAGGGTGGTCGGCACCAGCACTGCCACCTGGCCACCACCGTGGGTGGCGACAAAGGCGGCGCGCATCGCCACTTCGGTCTTGCCGAAACCGACATCGCCGCAGACCACCCGATCCATGGGGTGCGGCGAAGTGAGGTCCGTGACCACCGCGTCGATGGCCGTCTGCTGATCGGGGGTCTCCTCGAATTCGAATGCGGCGGCAAACTGCTGATATTCCGGGCCGGGAGCCGGGAATGCGTGGCCATGGCGGGCCGCGCGACGGGCATGGATGTCCAGCAGTTCCGCGGCGACGTCGTGAATCTTTTGTGCCGCCTTGCGCTTGGCCTTCTCCCACTGGTCCGAGCCGAGCCGGTGCAGCGGGGCGGTCTCGTCGGAGGCGCCGGTGTAACGGCTGATCAGGTGCAGCGAGGAGACGGGCACGTAAAGCTTGTCACCCTTTGCGTATTCGAGGGTGAGGAACTCCTGGGCCATGCCGCCCACGTCCAGCGTCTGCAGCCCGAGGTAGCGTCCGACGCCGTGGTGCTCGTGCACAACCGGCGAGCCGATGTTCAGCTCTGCAAGATTGCGTACCACCAGGTCGGCGTCCGGCCCGGCCTTGCGCCGCCGCCGCTCCTGGCGCACCCGCTCGCCCAGCAGGGCGCTCTCGGGGACGAGGGCGATGCCCTTTTCCGGCAGCCACAGGCCGTCTTCCAGTGCGGCATCGGTGATCGCCAGTGCCTGGCCGGAGGCGATGAACTCCGGCCAGCCGTCGACGGTCGCAGGTCCGATGTCAAAGCCGTGCAGGGTGTCGATCAGTTGTTCTCGGCGCCCGGTTGTCTCGGCCAGCAGCAGGACACGGTCGTCATACTGCTGCAGGAAATCCTGCAGCAGCCCTGCCGGCCGGCTGGCACGGGCCTGGATGCCGAGGGGTGGCAGGGGCCGGGTCGGCAGGTTGTGGATGGCGGCAAAGCCCTTGCGCCGCTCTGTGACCTCTGCTGCCTGGTAGCTGATGCCGGCATAGGGCTTGAGTCTGGCGGCCAGTTCATCGGGGGACAGGTAGAGCCGCGCGGGCGGCAGCAGCGGCCGTTCGATGTCGTGGCGGCGCTGCTCATAACGCTCGGAAACCGCCTCGTGGAAGGCCTCCGCCTCGTCACGTGCCTGCGTTGTCTGCACCACCAGGGTGTTGTCAGGCAGGTAATCGAACAGGGTGGCGGTCTGCTCGAAGAACAGCGGCAGGTAATATTCGATGCCCCCCGGCGGATTGCCTTCACTGACTTCCCGGTAGATGAGACTGCGCTGCGGGTCCCCCTCGAAGGCAATGCGGTAGGCCTGTCGGAACTGCTTGATGGCAGCCTCGTCGAGCGGAAATTCGCGTGCCGGGAGCAGCCGGATGGTCTCCAGCTTGCCACCCGAACGCTGGCTCTCCGGATCGAACACCCGGATGCTGTCCACTTCGTTGTCGAACAGGTCGATACGAAAGGGCTGTTCGCTACCCATCGGGTACAGGTCGACCAGTGCACCGCGGATGGCGAATTCACCATGGCTCATCACCTGCGATACCGCTTGGTAGCCGGCCTGGATCAGGCGCTGGCGGAAGGCGTCCAGATCGAGGGTCTGGCCGACCTCGACCAGCAGGCTGTGGGCATCCACATAGGCCGGTGGCACGATGCGTTGCAGCAGCGTCGCCACCGGTACGATCACCAGACCGTGTTCGAGGGTGCTGAGGTGATGGAGGGTCTCCAGGCGTTCGGAAATCAGCTCGGGAAGCGGCGAGAAAACGTCGTAGGGCAGGGTTTCCCAGTCCGGGAACAGCAGGGCCTTTCGCCGGCCACCGCTGAAGAAGTCGATCTGGCCGGCGATACGCTCTGCCGCCTGGGCGTCGTCAGCGATCAGCAGCAGCGGACCCTGATGGCTGTTACAGGCCTCACTCAGGGCAAGGCCTGCGCTGGCGCCGCGGACTTGGCCCCAGAGCAGGTGCTCGCCAGCACCCGAGGGCAAGGGGGCGTTCAACAGGGGCGCGGGGGTGTGTTCGCTGGGGGCTGACATGGGCTGCAGGCTGATGCGGGATGGCGAAAAGGTGCGTATTCTCGCACAACGGCGCTGTTTGCGGCAGCTTCGCCACCGCGCTGCTTGATCTTTCCGGCGCTCGGCACATACTGGTCGCGGAGTTGCTTTTAGGTTGTGCAGGGCCGGGTGTGGTCGCCCCTGCATGGGCGGGTGAACAACAAGAATCGAATTCCCGATGGCGGGAGGGAGAGAGGGATGTGGGATCGTTTTTTCACCGCTTTGCTGCGCCACCCCTGGGTGGCGATCATTCTTACGGTGGTGGCCTTTCTGGCATTGGGAACAGGAATTCCCAGGCTTTCCTTCAGCAACGATTACCGGATGTTTTTCGGTGAGGAGAATCCCCAGCTCCTCGCCTTCGAGGCCCTGCAGGACACCTATACCAAGAATGACAACGTGTTGTTCGTCATTGCGCCCAAGGAGGGTGATGTCTTCACCCGGAAGACCCTGGAGAGCATCGCCTGGCTGACCAAGGAGGCCTGGCAGACACCTTATTCTATCCGCGTAGATTCCATTACCAATTTCCAGCATACCGAGGCCGAGGGCGACGACCTGGTGGTGCGCGACCTGGTGGAGGATCCGCAATCACTCAGTGACGAGGAACTGGGCCGGGTACGTGATCTGGCGACCCATGAACCGTTGCTGGTGAACCGACTGATCGCCCCGGATGGCCGGGTGACCGGGGTGAATGTCACCGTGCAGTTGCCCGGCAAGTCGCTGGGCGAGGTTCCCGAGGTGGTGGCATTTGCCCGTGACCTGGCGGCACGTCTGGTGGAGCGTGACCCGAACCTGACGGTCTATCTCACCGGCCTGGTGGTGATGAACAATGCTTTCCCGGAGGCCTCGCAGCAAGACATGCAGACCCTCTATCCGCTGATGTTCGTGGTCATCCTGGCGACCATGGCGCTGCTGCTGCGATCGTTCTCGTCGACGTTGACCACCATGCTGGTGATCGTGCTCACCATTATCGGCACCATGGGCCTCAGCGGCTGGCTTGGTTTCCGTCTGAGCCCGCCGACGGTGAGCGTGCCGGTTGTGGTGATGACACTGACCGTGGCGGATTGCGTGCACATCCTGGTGAATTTCCTCCATGGGTTGCGGGAGGGTCATGGCCGGCAGCAGGCGATGCAGGAATCGTTGAGGGTCAACCTGGTGCCGGTGTTCCTCACCACTCTCACCACGGCTATCGGCTTTCTCAGCCTCAATTTCAGCGACGCCCCGCCTTTCCGCGATCTGGGGAACATGAGCGCCATGGGGGTCGGTCTGGCCTTCATTCTGGCCATGGTGTTCCTGCCGGCGATGATGATGGTGCTGCCGGTCCGGGCGGGCCGGCATGACACCACCACCAGTCGCATGATGGTGTGGCTCGCGGACTTCGTGATCGCCAGACAGCGCCTCCTGTTCTGGGGCATGGGCCTGGTCATTCTGCTGCTGATCTCGCAGGTGCCGCGCAACAGTCTCAATGACGAGTTCGTGAAGTATTTCGACGAGGGAAATCCCTTCCGTGTTGCCACGGAGTTCGCCACCGACAACCTGACGGGGATCTACCTGATCGAGTATTCAGTGCCCGCGAGGGGTGAGGGCGGGGTCAGCGATCCCGAATACCTGCATAACCTGGAGGCCTTTGCGGACTGGTACCGCAGTCAGCCGAAAGTCCTGCATGTGAATGTGCTGACGGACATCATGAAGCGACTGAACAAGAACATGCATGGCGATGATCCGGCCTGGTATCGCATCCCCGAACAGCGGGAGCTCGCGGCCCAGTACCTGCTTTTGTACGAGTTTTCCCTGCCCTTCGGTCTCGACCTCAACAACCAGATCAATGTCAAAAAATCTGCCACGCGGATGACGGTCACGCTGGAGAACGTCTCCAGCAATGAAATGCTGGACCTGGAGCGGCGTGCGCAGGCCTGGATGCAGACGCACCTGCCTGACTATATGCAGGCAACGGGCTCCAGCCCGACGGTGATGTTCGCCCACATCGGTTCGACCAATATCCGTTCCATGCTGGAAGGTACGACGGTCGCCCTGGTGCTGATCTCCGCCATTCTGGTCTTTGCACTGCGATCGCTGCGGCTTGGTCTGATCAGCCTGGTTCCGAACCTGGTGCCCATGGCTGCAGCCTTCGGCATCTGGGGGATGCTGGTCGGCCAGATCGGCCTGGCCCTGTCGGTGGTCTCCGGCATGACCCTGGGTATCGTGGTCGATGATACGGTCCATTTCCTCAGCAAGTATCTGCGGGCCAGGCGTGAGAAAGGTCTGGATACGGAGCAGGCCATCCGCTATGCATTCTCCACCGTGGGCACCGCCCTCTGGGTGACCACGCTGGTGCTGGTGCTCGGTTTCGG
>JANTHH010000174.1 GCA_024762485.1 Chromatiales bacterium | reverse complement strand
GACAGCGCCGGCCGCTTCGCTGTTCGCAACGCCGGTATGGGGACCTGCCAGCAGTTCCTCGACGAGAAGGCGGCCAAGACGCCAAACATCAATCTCTACCTGGGTTGGATCGATGGTTACATCTCTGCTGCCAACCAGTTGTCCAAAGACACCTTCGATTTCATCCCCTGGGGCAATACGCCGTTCCTCGCCACACTGCTTGAGAACTACTGCAAGAAGAATCCGGACACCCGCTTCTACATCGCCGTGAACAAACTGGTGGGCGCGATGGCGGGCAAGCGGTTGAAAACGGAATCACCGATGGTGGAGGCGGTCAATGACGGCCAAAAGACCTACATCTACAAGGTGGTGTTGCAGGAGGTCCAGGAGTATCTCAAGGAAGACGGCTTCTATCTGGGTGCAGCGGACGGCGCCTACGGTCCTGCCACCCGGGATGCCCTCCTGGCCTTCCAGAAGGCCAACAAGATCAAGGAGACCGGCCTGCCGGACCAGATCACGCTCTATCTCCTCTACAAGCAGCACAGCCCGGCCAAGGCAGCTTCTCAGGTTGAAGGTGAGGCCAAGAGCGGATCGTGAGCCTCGCGGCGGGTGGGCAGCTGCCCGCCCGCCAGCTCACCCCCGCCACCGCCAGCTGCGCCAGCCCTGCAGCAGCGGGAAATACAGCCCCAGCATGATGGGCTCGGGTCCCAGACGGGAGACCAGGCTGGCATAGCGTTCCAGCTGTTCACGGTAGCGGGCCTGTTCCTGGTCCAGAAAGGCATCGACATCGGCACCGGCGTGGTGGCCGCTCTTGTAATCGATGATCCAGCGGGTTCCCTCCTGGTCGACGAAACTGCGGTCGATCACCTGGTGCCACACCCGACCCTGCAGGTGGCCACTCAGCGCCCACTCGCAGCGCGCCTGTGCATGGTCCGCCAGCAGCCAGCGACCGCGTGGGTCCTGTAGCGTCCGGCTCAGGGCCAGGGTCACGCGGTCGCTGGCGTCCTCCAGTGCATCCTCCCGCACCCCCAGTCCCTGCAGGCCCTGTTGCAGCGGCCCCTGCAGCGAGCGGATACGGGCCTCGTCCCAGGCCTCCAGACCCTCCCTGCCGATATGTTCCAGGTAGCGATGCACCAGACTGCCCACGTGACGCGCCGTCTCGCCCACCCAGTCGAACGGAATGGCAGACCCGACATCGCTGCCCGTGGGCTGGGCGGGCAGGGCCGGTGACGGCGGTGACGGTGCCGGTTGCCAGTCGGCCGGCAGGCGCTCGATGATCGGCATCGCCGGTGAAGGCTGTGTTTCAGGCGGGGTGGCCGCCGGCGCCTCGAGCTGCCGAAAGTGGTTGGACACGGCTGGCCACAGGGTGGCAAGCAGCGAATCACCGGCGGCCCTGGGTTCGCCCTTGGCGCTGAATGTCACATGACCGAGCAGGTGCAGTCGCTGGCGGGCGCGGGTGGCGGCGACATAGAGCAGCCGGGCATTCTCGAGTTCGCGCTTGCGCCGATTGAGCCCGCGCACGTAGTCGAACACGGGGTCCTGGCGTTGCCGGCTGGGGTTGATGGGGGCGATCAGCAGCTGGCTGCGGCCGGAGCGGTCGGGGCGTTCCAGCCAGCTCAGCAGCGGCTTGTCGTCGCTGCGGGTCCCCTTGCCCAGCCCGGGGAGGATGACGGTGTCGAATTCCAGTCCCTTGGACTTGTGCATGGTCATCAGCTGCAGCTGGTCGCCGGCACGGGTGTCGGCTGGGGCGTAGAGCCCGCCCAGTGCCTCCTCGAAGGCGGCAAAGTCGGCCAGGTCAGCGGCCTGGTCGTGTTGCTGCAGCAGGTCCAGATAGGCAGTGACGGCCTCGGTATCCGCGGCGTCCGGCATTGCCGCCTCGCCGCCCAGCGCCCGCCAGCAGCCGGCGACACGGTCGCGCAGTGGGCGCCGACGGTGTTCGGCCAGCGAGGCCGCCAGCACCGGCAGCACCTGGCCGAGCCGCTGTCGGGCATGCTCGTCGAGGCAGGCGGTCACGGCCGGGTCGGCGAGACGCTGCCAGGGCAGGACGCCGCTGCCGATGGTCAGCAGGTCGTCCAGGGTCATGCCGATCAGCGGTGAGCGCAGCAGGCTGAACCAGGCCAGGCGGTCGGCGGGGTGGAGCAGTGCGCGGGTCAGGTTGTGGATGTCCTGCACCACAGGCAGGTGGGCGAGGGGCTCCACATCGACGGCACGGAAGGCCAGACCGGCCGTCTTCAGGGCAAGAGCGATGGTGTGCAGGTGGCCGCGGCTGCGCACCAGGATGGCGATGCTGCCGTCGGGTCGTTCATCCAGCGTCTGGCGCACCAGTGCGACCACCTTCGCCGCCTCGGCATCATCGTCCCTCTCGGCGGCCGGGTGGATCGAGACGGCGGCATCGGGCAGCGCCGGCTGGTGGGGTGTCGACGGGCTGTAGCGTACCGCCCCGGTGGTGGGATCATTCAGGGGCGGCAGCACGCGGTCGAAGGCCTGGTTCACCCAGTCGACGATGCCCGCCTGGGACCTGAAATTGACCTGCAGCTGCAGCGGTTCGAGGGGCAGGTCGCCGATGCCGTTCTCCCACGCCTGCAGGAACAGACCGACCTCTGCCTGGCGGAAGCCGTAGATCGACTGCATCGGGTCGCCGACCGCGAACAGGGTGCGGCCGTCACCGGGCTGCCAGCCGCTGGTGAGCCTGATCAGCAGTTCGTACTGGCCGGAAGAGGTGTCCTGGAATTCGTCCACCAGCAGGTGGCGCAGACGGTAGTCCAGGGTCAGGGCCAGGTCGGTGGGCTGCTGCGGCTCGCCGAGAGCGGTCAGCGCACGGAGGTGGATCTCGTTGAAATCCACCTCGCCGTGCCGCGCGAACACCAGCTGCAGTTCCGCTGCGGCCCGCTGGAGCACGTCAGACAGCGCCGCCAGCATCTGCCACTGGCCCTCGGCATAGCGGGGCATCGGGAGATCACGGACACCGACGAGCAGGGCGACGGCTGCGGGCTGTTCCGCCAGCTCGGCGAGACAATCCATCATCGCCGCCTTGCGTGAGACGAAGCGGGCCTTCTCTTCCTCGTCGTCGGCGGCGCTGTCAGCGGGGAATCCGTCGGCGACATTGACCCGCTTGCGCACCGTGCCGGCGCCGCTCAGGCACAGTTCGGCCAGGCCACGCCACCGCGGCAGGTCCTCGATGCGTGCCCGCGGCAAATCGCCAGGCACCAGCCAGGCGGCCAGCACCTGGGGTTTCTTATGGAAACGCTGTCGCTGCGCGGCGGCGAATTCCGCCAGCTCGCCGAGTTCGCTCAGCAGTGCGTGCGGCAGCGCCCGCTGCAGGGCCTCCAGGTGCTCGCGCACGGCGTCGGCCAGGGCCTGCTCGAGGGCCTCGCGCGAGTCGCCGCGCAGCAGCGGGCCGAGCCATTGCTCGCGGCTGCCGAGCAGGCGGGCGATCAATTGCGCGGCCCGGGTCGGATCGTTCTCCAGGTGGCTGAGCAGCAGCCCGACCTGCGGGCCGATGTCCGGTGCCTCGAGTGCCTCCAGGGTGTTGCGGGCCGCCTCGAGATAAAGGGGGCGGGCGTCTTCGGCGACCCCGGGGTTGCCACCGAACTGCGAGAGCAGGAGCATCTGCCGGGTGAGGCTAGCGGAGAGACTGTCGATGGTCATCACCCGCAGCCGGCTGGGGCTGTCGAGCAGCCCCCAGCCCAGCGCGTCGTTGCGCGCCAGCGCGGCACTGGCCAGTTGCCAGGTGTCACGCTTGTAGGCGGCCTCGGGGGGCGCGCCGCGTGCCGCTTCCAGGGCCTCGAGGATGCGCTGTTTCATCTCCGCCGCGGCCTTGCGGGTGAAGGTCATGGCGAGGATCTCTTCTGGCCGCTCCACGGTGGCCAGCAGGCGCAGTACGCGCTGGGTCAGCAGCTCGGTCTTGCCCGAGCCCGCCGGGGCCTGGACGATGAAGGAGCGATCCGGTGTCAGTGCCTGCCGGCGGGCCTGGGCATCCGCGATGCGCTCAGTCATCGGTGTGGTCCTCCGCCTCGTGGAAGCCGACCCGGCACAAGGCGGGGAGGGGGCAGTAGCGGCAGTTGTCGGTGCCCGGCGTGGGATCGGCGCGGCCGTCGGCGATCTCCTCGGCCAGCGCCGTGAGCTGACGCCGCCAGTGCTCGAGCAGTGCAGGCCAGTCGGCCAGGGTGTCGCTGCCGTCGAAGACCTCGATGCCCTCGATGTCCAGGGGCGCGGCACTGAGGCCGACGAAGCCGGCCCTGTGGTCGCTGCGCACCCGGGCGATGGCGGCCCCGGCCACGTGCTCGGCCTGCTGGATGCAGTACAGCGGGACCTGGGGTTCACCGGTGCGCGCGTCCAGCCAGCGTCGGGTCGGGTCGCCCTGGCCGGTCTTGTAGTCGATCACCAGCAAGCGGCCGTCGGCCAGTTCGTCCACCCGGTCCGCCCGCACCTGCAGCCGCAGGGGGCCGATGGCGATCTGCTCACGCCGCTCCAGGCTGGCGATGCGGAACGGCGGGCGGGATGCCTCGCGTGCCAGCCAGTCGCGCAGCAGCGTGCTCAGCCGGTCGTGCTCCAGCTCACGGAAGCGGCCGTGGTAGAGGTCCGGGCGCCGCCGCGCGACCTCGTCCAGGGCCTGCCTGGCGGCCTCCCGGGTGAGATCGTCCAGGACCTCCTCGGCGCTCGTGGTGAGGGTCTGCTGGTCCTGCAGGCGGCGCCACACCCCTTCGAGCGCCAGGTGCACCAGACTGCCCACCAGTGCGGCATCCGGGCCGTAGCTGGCCTCCTCCAGCGGTTCGAGACCGAGACGGTGCCGGGCACAGGCCCGAAACGGGCAGGCGGCCTGGTCGGCCAGCAGGCTGGTGCCGCCGCGGGGTTGCTGTTCCTGCAGCGGTGGCGCCTGCCAGTCGCGCAGCGGCTGCAGTGGCGCGGCGGGGGACATGTCCGGTCCGGGGTCGAGCGCCAGTTGCCCGCTGTCCAGAATCCGCAGCGGGTCGATAGCGGCCAGCAGGGGGCTGGGGCGCCGGGCACCCTCCTCGCCCTGTGCGGGGTGGCTGAGCACCACCTCGTCGGCGCTGGCCAGCAGGCGCCTTGTCACCTGCTGGGCGTATTGCAGCTCGCGCTCGGGGCTGGCGTGGGGCATGGCCCGTTCGCGCTGCAGGCCAGCCGGCAGCAGCGGGTTGGGCGCGGGGGCGGGTGGCCAGTGCGCCTCGTCGAGGCCCATCAGCCAGAGATGATCGAAGTCCAGCCCGGCGGCCTCCAGCACGCCGAGTACCTGAACCGGGGCGTTGCTGCCCTCGGGCTGGAAGAGGTTCTCGGCAGCCAGCTGTTGTAACTGCTGCAGGGCCTCGGCGGCGCTGCAGCGTCCCTGCAGGGCGTCCAGTTCGGCGAGCCGTTGCAGCTGTTCGCGCAGCGCCTGGGCCTCCTGGTATTCGCGGCTGTCGAGACTGCGGCCGCCGGGCCAGCCGAGTTGCTCCAGCCATTGCAGGAAGCTGGCCCCCCAGTCGCCGGGGAGCTGCGGGCCCTGCCGCTGCTGTGCCGCGAGGCGCTGCAGCCGGTCGTGCAGGTCGGGGCAATGGTGGGGGGCGTCCGCAGCGATGCCGGCGGTGATGCGCAGCAGGTCGGTGAGCCGGTAGCGGGGTCGTCCGCGCCGCCGCAACATCACGTCGAGCAGGGCGCGGGCGCCCCCCTCGGCAGCGCTGCCACCGAGGTAGGGTGAACGCAGCAGCCGCCCCAGTGCGGGCAGTTCGAGGCCATGGAGTGGCAGTTCCAGGAGCAGCAGCGCATCGCTGCTCAACGGCTGGTCGGCCAGGGGCAGCCCGAGTGAGAAGTTGAACGGGTTGGCGCCGGTGTTTCCCGGTACCAGCCCGGCGGGGTCCAGGGTGTGCTGCAGGACCCGGCGCAGGGGTTCGCGCTGCTCGATGATGTCGGGGCAGACGATGGCGATGCGCGCCTGCGGATTGCGCCGCAGCCGGCCCAGTGCCCAGCGGGCGATCACCCGGTATTCCTCCTCGGTATCCAC
>JANTHH010000173.1 GCA_024762485.1 Chromatiales bacterium | reverse complement strand
TCACTAACAACAAAATTAGCAGCAGGGTAGGTTCAAACTCCAGCTTACCACCCGTCCAGATCGGAAATACCAGCCAAGCTGCAAAACCAGTCACGATAGCCGCCGCTATGGCCACCCATGTAAGGATTTGGAGCGCTTGCAATGATCGCCGCCTAAAGGCGGGCATGTCATCGTTTCCATAAGCCGCACCCAATTCGACCTCGAGTGATCTGCCAAACACGTTCGTTCTCGAAACAAATCCTGCCAATTGCCGATGGGGCGCGAACAAGGCCACCGCAGCGGGCCCCAGCACGGCAGCGATCACCAAACGCGTGCCCTGCTGATTTAGGGCCTGGCTTACGGGGAAGGCCAATGCTGCGATCGCTGGCTTAGCGAGCTCCGTTATAATCTTGGGGCTGAATCGAGATAGGCCGTACCTGAACCATGGGGCAAAGTGGTCAACTAGCCCAAGGAGCACCAGAAAACCAACCACATTGGCTACCAAGATACCTGTTGCTGCCAACACCGGCCCACCGCCCGAGACTACCGCGATAACCAGCAACAGAAATTCGCCCAGAACCACGCCAGTCGACCAGAGATAGAACAAGGGATATCGTCCCATTGCCTGCAACGCCGCACCCGCCACGCCACCTTGCAAACAAACGATGATTTTCGCGCCGAGCAGTCCCGCGATCAGCAGTAAGTCCGTTTTACCGATCACGTCGATGTTGAGAACGTCTCTCACGGGCATGAGCCAGACCGCCAAAAAAAAGATCGTTGCGATCGCGCCGGATATAACGCCGACTAGCACAGATGAGGTCTGCGAAGTGGAGAGCGCCTTCTCTTCATCGCCACTTGCCACATCCATAATGATTTGCCGCGCAGTGACATGAGCAAAACCAAAGTCGCTCACCACCAGATAAGAAGCCAGCGCGGATACAATCAACCATTCTCCATATAAATCCACGCCCCAGTATGTAAGCAGGAGCGGCACCATGGCGAGCTGTATTCCCACTTGCACTATCTGCGAAAGGGTATCGGCAGCGACCCCACGGAACAATCGCGACTTCTTGCGTTTACCCTTGGGCTGGCTCATTGTCCTTACTCTATCGGATGAAACACTTCCGGCACCGATGAGGTTGGCTAGCCCAGCAAGCTCGCGAAATACGGTATGGTCTTTTTCAACCCTTCCTCCAACTGCACCTTCGGCTCCCAACCCAGCTTCTCTCTCGCCAACGTGATATCCGGCTGACGCTGGGTGGGGTCATCGCTGGGCAGCGGCTCATAAATCAGCTCAGACTTCGAGCCTGTCAGCTCGATGACCTTTTCCGCCAACTCCTTGATCGTGAACTCGTTGGGATTGCCGGTATTGACCGGGCCAGTGAAATCGTCTGGTGAGTTCATCAGGCGCACGAAGGCCTCGATCAGATCGTCTACATAGCAGAAGGAACGCGACTGGCTGCCGTCGCCATAGATGGTGATCGGCTGGTTCTGTAGCGCTTGCATGATGAAGTTGGACACTACCCGACCGTCGTTGGGGTGCATATTGGGCCCGTAGGTATTGAAGATGCGCGCGACCTTGATGCGCAGCTTGTGTTGTCGGTGGTAGTCGAAGAACAGCGTCTCGGCGCAGCGCTTGCCCTCGTCGTAGCAGGAACGGATGCCATTGGGATTGACATGCCCCCAGTAGTCTTCGGTCTGCGGATGAACTTCCGGGTCGCCGTAGACCTCGCTGGTTGATGCCTGAAAGATCTTGGCCCCGGTGCGCTTGGCCAGGCCCAGCATGTTGATGGCGCCATGAACACTCGTCTTGGTGGTCTGTACGGGGTCATGCTGATAATGGATCGGTGATGCCGGGCAGGCCAGGTTATAGATCTCGTCCACCTCGACATAGAGCGGAAAGGTCACGTCGTGACGCATCAGCTCGAAGTGCGGGTTGTCGAGCAGTTCGAGCACGTTGTCCTTGGTGCCGGTGAAGAAGTTGTCCAGACAGAGCACGTCGTACCCTTCGTCGAGCAAACGCTTGCACAGGTGCGATCCCAGAAAGCCTGCCCCACCGGTAACCAGAACTCGTTTTCTCAGATGCATGTTCCTATTCCTTCGTCTCTACTTTCCTGATACGCCTTTCGGCAATCCCTGATGCCAGGGTCTTGTCTTGAGGGGAAAACGCGTAGCGCTCCCCCTGCTAACGGTCCCCTCGAGCGGGGGGCATCACCGCAGACACCCATTTGCGGTTCGGTCCCTATCTTCGTCCGATCCCGTAGTAATCGAATCCCATGTCCCTGAGCATCTTCGGGTCGTAGATGTTCCGGCCATCGAAGATCACCGGCCGACTCAGCTGTTGCTTGACGCTGTCGAAGTTGGGACTGCGGAACAGACTCCATTCGGTCACCACCGCCAGGGCATCCGCGCCTTCGAGCGCCTCCTTGGGCGAGTCGGTCAATACCAGGTCGTCCCGTTCCCCATAGATCCGATTGCATTCATCTGTAGCCACCGGGTCGTGGGCGCGGACCTTGGCACCGGCCGCCCACAGGGCCTCCATCAACACCCGGCTCGGCGCCTCGCGCATGTCGTCGGTATTGGGCTTGAACGCCAGTCCCCAAAGGGCGATGGTGCGGCCTTTCAGATCGCCATCGAAGTAGTCGTGAATCTTCTCGAACAACCGCTGCTTCTGCTGGTGATTGACCGACTCGACGGCCCTGAGCAACTGCGCCTCGTAGCCCGCCTCGTTGGCCGTCCGCTCCAGTGCCTGTACGTCCTTCGGAAAGCACGAGCCACCATAACCGCAGCCAGGGTAGATGAACGCGTAACCGATGCGGCTGTCCGAGCCGATGCCCTGACGCACTGCTTCGATGTCGGCGCCCAGGCGCTCGGCCAGGTTCGAGAGCTCGTTCATGAAGCTGATCTTGGTCGCTAGCATGGCGTTGGCAGCGTACTTGGTCAGTTCCGCCGAAGGGATGTCCATAGCGATGAGGCGGTCACGACTACGATTGAAGGGCGCATACAGGGCGCGTAACAGCTCGGTGGTTCTCGGGTTGTCGGTGCCGACGACAATACGATCGGGCTTCATGAAGTCTTCGATCGCCGCGCCTTCCTTGAGGAATTCAGGGTTGGAGACCACGTCGAATTCGATGTTCTTGCCGTGGCTGGCCAGCGTGGCTTGAATGCGATCGCGCACCTTCTCGGCAGTCCCGACCGGCACCGTGGACTTGTCCACCACGATGCGATAGCCATCCATGTGCTCGGCGATGGTCTCGGCGACGGCCAATACGTATTGCAGATCGGCAGAGCCGTCTTCGTCGGGCGGGGTACCGACGGCGATAAACTGGAACAGGCCGTGGTCTACCGCTTCCTTCGGATCGGTAGTAAAGGCAAGCCTGCCGGCCGCCATGTTGCGCTCGACCATCTGGTCCAGGTCGGGCTCGTAGATGGGGATGACACCGCGCTTTAGCTTGTCGATCTTGTCCTGGTCCACGTCCATGCAGACCACCTCGTTGCCCACTTCGGCCAGGCAGGCCCCGGTTACCAGGCCCACATAGCCACTGCCAAATATTGTTACCTTCACTTTTTGCTACTCGACGTCCGTAATTGTTGAGATATCTGTAGTCCGAATTCCTGCCACGCTAGCGAAGTGCTGGAGAAATCCCATTTTTCACCTCCCCCCACTTGCCGAGGGAGGGATGATCAATAGGGGCTTTCCTAGAAAGACTGCCCAGAAATCGATAGTCTATCTGCATTTTTCAGCCGGTCCGCTACAACTGCCATGTCTCTTATGAACAGCGTATTTCCTGAGTCAGGCTTCTGCCTATCGAGTTTGGCTAGCCTTCTATCAAATGGCTCATACGAGCAGGCGTTGAACCCGTGTTCTCTCATCAGATCCACTATCTTAGACTCGTCGAAGCCATATCGTTCACCGCTTCCGTTTAGCTCCATTATCACTGCTCGTAAACTGTGGCTACTCAGGGTCTCATTCGCACCCTGCAAGACAGGAAGCTCATAGCCTTCAACATCTATCTTAAGTAATGAAGGGGTACGGCCTTCAAGCGCCCTATCCAAGGTCACTACTCCCACATCAATCGGATTGGCGCATACCTCGGAATCGGCCAGTATGTGGTTCATCGTGTCTTCATCGCTCGTAAACCGCAAAGAACCAGGCTGTGATCCAACCCCCGCATTTACCGCTTCGACCCTGTTTTCCAGGTGATTCAATCGCAGGTTTTCTATAAGTCGCTTATAGGTAGTTGGGACCGGCTCAAAAGCAACACCCCTCGCCCCGGCAACGGCGCAACCGAGAATAGTATAGGAGCCTACGTTCGCACCAACGTCGACAAACAGATCATCGTCTCTCAGGAAATGCAGTAGGAATGCCATATCCGAAAACTCGTGGAGGTCGGTGTAGATATTCCCTGTTAATCCTGTCTCACCCGCCCTCACGAAGAATTTCGAGCCATCGATCCATTCGTGGACGATGTCACCACTAATCAAGCGACTTCCGACTTGCCATTTTGCAAAGCGAAGGACCGCGCGCAGTTTTTGCCGTCGATTTAGAGGATGCCCGGTGATGAACCGAATTGTGTTCAACAACGACATATCGAATCATTCCCAACAATCATCTCAAACGGGCAGCTCAAAAAATCAAACCCAAAAACATGGCACCTCAAGATCACTCCCGCCGCACCGGCACCTGGTATCCTTCCCGCTTGCACAACTGATCCCGCTCCGCCTCTTTCAGGTCTTCCACCACCATCTCGGCGACCAGCTGCTTGAAGGTGGTGCGCGGTGTCCAGCCGAGTTTTTCCTTGGCCTTGCTCGGGTCGCCGAGCAGGGTTTCGACCTCGGTGGGGCGGAAGTAGCGCGGGTCGACGGCGACGATGGGTTGTTCGCCCCCCACCTCGGACGATTGAGGGGGATTCTCCCAGTAGCCCTTTTCATCGACGCCCTCGCCTTCCCAGCGGATCTTCATGCCCAGTTCTTCGGCGGCGGCGTTGACGAAGTCGCGCACGCTGTGCTGTTCGCCGGTGGCGATGGCGAAGTCTTCGGGCTGATCCTGCTGCAGCATCAGCCATTGCATCTCGACATAGTCGCGGGCGTGGCCCCAGTCGCGCTTCGCATCGAGGTTGCCCAGGTAGAGCCGGTCTTGCAGGCCGAGCTTGATGCGCGCGAGCGCCCGGGTGATCTTGCGGGTGACGAAGGTCTCGCCGCGCAGGGGGGATTCGTGGTTGAACAGGATGCCGTTGCAGGCATACATGCCGTAGGCCTCGCGGTAGTTGACGGTGATCCAGTAGGCATAGAGCTTGGCCACCGCGTAGGGCGAGCGCGGATAGAAGGGGGTGGTCTCCTTCTGCGGCACCTCTTGCACCTTGCCGAACAGCTCCGAGGTGGAGGCCTGGTAGAAGCGGGTCTTCTTTTCCAGCCCCAGGATGCGAATCGCCTCGAGCACCCGCAGGGTGCCCAGGGCGTCGGAGTTGGCGGTGTATTCGGGCTCTTCGAACGAGACGGCCACGTGGCTCTGCGCGGCGAGGTTGTAGATCTCGTCGGGCTGCACCTGCTGGATGATGCGCAGCAGGCTGGAGGAATCGGTCATGTCGCCGTGGTGCAGGATGAAACGGCGATCGCGCTCGTGCGGGTCCTGGTAGAGGTGATCGATGCGATCGGTATTGAACAGCGAGGTGCGGCGCTTGATGCCGTGGACCTCGTAGCCCTTGCCCAGCAAAAACTCGGCGAGGTAGGCGCCGTCCTGGCCGGTGACGCCGGTGATCAGTGCGACTTTGTCGGTCATTCTTTTGGGACTCCTTCTGCGCCGCTCAGCTCGGCCTTCAGTTGTTCGATCTCGCGGCGGATCTGGTCGAATTCATTCAGACGCCGTTCCAGGTAACGCGCCGTAACCCTGGCCTTCTCGCGCGCGCCCTTGGGGGTGAGCAGATAGGCATAGGCCAGCTTGTTGCCGCTGTTGCGAAAGTTGCGGACCTTGATCAGGCCCTTTTCGATCAACCCGTTCAG
>JANTHH010000172.1 GCA_024762485.1 Chromatiales bacterium | reverse complement strand
CCGGCAGGTTGGCGAGGTCCTTGGCCAGACTCATGCCGCCGGCGATGGCCCTGCCGTGGGCGCAGCCCTGCTCGAGGACCTTGACGTCACGCTTGTGGCGGGTGAGCAGATTGAGCCGTTTCAGCGGGTGCTTCGGTGGCTCGGCGTCACTCTTGCAGGTGTCGAAACGGTAGCCGGCCTGGCTCGCGGCGATGGCACAGTCGCGGGCATCGGCATACATTTCGGCCCGGTGACGGCGATCCGGCAGGGCGAACAGTGCCTCGGTGGCCGGGCTGTCGTTGAGTTGAGCGGCGGCCTGGCACAGGGCGTCACCGAGTTTCTTCGCCGTGCATTCCTTCTCGGCACCGAGGCCGAGCAGCATCACCCGGTTGGCGGTGACGCCGGGCAGATCGTAGATCATCAGGGTCTGGCCGTGCTTGCCACTGAAGTCCCCCTTGCGCAGCAGCCTGCCAAGGCCGCCGCTGCTGGCGCTGTCGATATCCGCGGCAGCGGCCGTGAGTTTGCGTTTTTCGAACACGCCGAGGATGAGGCAGGCGCTGCGGCTGGTGGCGACAGGGGTGGTCTTGATCTGAAATTCCATGCTTGTCTCGATGCCCATGGGGTCGGTGTTATTGGGGTTGGACCGCCACGATGGGGCGGTTTTGATAGACTACGTCAGTACCCGGTGCCGTTTGTACCGGTTGTCGCAGTGTAACAAATCAGCCGGTTTCCAACCCGGCGCAGGTTGCCAGCTACTGGCCCGGGAATGGATGTGTTTTCTGTCATCGACCGACTGCTTTTCCGCGAGACCATGAAGACGCTGCTGGTGATTCTCAGCGTACTGGCACTGGTGCTGGTGGCGACCACCATGGTCAAGCTGCTCGGCAAGGTGGCGGTGGGGGGGCTGGCGCAGGACCTGGTGCTGATACTCGCCGGTCTGGAACTGGTGAAGGTGCTGGGCATGCTGCTGCCGCCGGCATTCTTCTTCTCCATACTCTGGGTGCTGGGCCGCATGTACCGGGACAGCGAGATGGTCGCGCTGCAGGCCGCCGGGGTGGGTGCATGGCGGATATTCCGGGCGTTTATGCTGTCGGCCGTGCCGCTGGCGCTGTTCGTCACCTGGCTGGTGTTCGAGGTGCTGCCCTGGGCGAAGCTGTACAGCGAGCAGATCAAGCTGGCCGAGGAGAAGAGCGGCGAGTTGAGCCTGATCCGTGCGGGTCACTTCAACGAATTCAGCCAGGGGGACCTGGTGATCTACGCCGAGCGCCTGGACAAGGAGAGCGGCCAGCTGCGCAACCTGTTCGTGCAGGAACGGCTCAGCGGTCACCCCGGATTGATCAGTGCCCTTGGGGCACGGCAGTACGTGGACCCGCAGAGTGGTCGCCGCTACGTGGTGATGACCCAGGGTCATCGCTTCGAGGATCGCGGTGAGCAGGGCATGGCGCTGGGCGATTTCGATGAATACGGGTTTCTCGTCCCGGAGGCGCCCCCGCTGGATGCGGATATCCTGCCACTGAGCGCACGCGATGCCCGTGATCTGCTCGAATCCTCTGACCCCAGGGACCGGGCCGAACTGCAGTACCGGCTGACATTCCCCTTGGCGATCTTTGCCTTCACCCTGCTCAGTATCCCGCTTTCACGGTCGTTGCCTAGACAGGGTCTGATGGGCCGTTTCGGGCTCGCCGTGCTGATCTATTTCATCTTCATGAACCTGCAGCGGGTGGCCGAGCGCTGGCTGTCGGAAGGGGTCACGCCGGCCTGGCTGGGCATGTGGTGGTTGCCGGGCCTGCTGGTGGTGGCGGCCTTGCTGGTGATGTGGTGGGACCGATGGGCGTTCCGCCGGGCACTGCGCGGGACGCCGGCATGAACCGGCTGGAGCGTTATCTGGGGTTCACCGTGCTGCGTGCCATCCTCCTGGCACTGGCGGTGTTCGTCTCCCTGCTGGTGTTTCTTTCCTTCGTGGACGAGATGAACAACGTCGGCAAGGGCAGTTTTTCCGAGCTCGACGCCTTCCTGCTGGCGTTGTTGTCGATCCCCCGTTACAGCTTCGAGGTGTTCCCCGTCGCCGCGCTGTTCGGCAGCCTGCTGGGCCTCGGCGGACTGGCCCGGCATGGTGAGCTGGTGGCGATCCGGGCGGCAGGGATCAGCGTCACCCAGCTCGCCTGGGGGTTGTTCAAGGCCGGTCTGATGATGGTGCTGCTGGCACTGCTGATCGGCGAACTGCTGGCACCGGCCGCTGAGGTTCATGCACAGGAGTTGCGTGCCGACAGGCTGCACCTGCAGGCGACCTTCCGCAGCTCGCACGGCTTCTGGGCGCGGGATGGCGATGCCTTCGTCAATATCCGCCAGATCCTGCCGGATGGCGGGCTGCTGGGTATCCACATCTATGAGTTCGATGCCGATAATCGCCTGCGACTGGCGACAGAGGCGGCCTCGGCCCGTTATGAAGGCGACCGCTGGCTGCTGCAGGATATCGAGCAGATCAGGCTGCTTGGCGATGGGGTGGAACGTCGCCACCTGGATTCGGCCAACTGGGCGTCGCTGCTCAACCCCTCGCTGCTGGGCCTGCTGTCGGTAAAGCCGACCATGCTGCCCCTGTGGGGGCTCTACGAGTACATCGCCTTCATGCGTGCCAACGGCCAGGAGGCCGGGCTCTACCAGATGGCCTTCTGGTCGAAGATCTCGACGCCGCTGGCCAGTCTGGTGCTGTTGCTGTTCGCCCTGCCGTTTGTGCTCGGGTCGCCGCGCAGCGGGGCGGGTGCAGGTCAGCAGATGATGCTCGGCATCCTGCTCGGCGGGGTCTTCTACCTGCTCAACAAGGGGATGTCACTGGCGGCGGTGGCCTATGGTTTCAGTCCGCTGCTGGCCGCGCTGTCACCGTCCCTGCTGTTTCTCGGCGGGGCTGTGTGGCTGGCCCGGCGACGCCTCTGAATCAGGATTTCTCCAGCACCACCAGGCAGGTATGGGACACCCTGTCGTGCCAGGTGCGCCGCTCATCGTCCAGCAGCGACCACCAGTAGCCGGCACCCAGGGGCAGTGCCGAGACGATGGCCATCAGGTAGCGGACCAGCGCTGCCGTGAGGGTGACCCTGCCACCGTCCTCCGCCACTAGGCGGATACGCCAGCTGCGCATGCCCAGCGTCTGCCCCCCATGGGTCCAGAAGCCGATGAAGAAGGCCGCCATGCAGCACAGGGACAGTGGCCAGTAGAGTGCGGTCAGCGGGTCGTGGGCGATGTCCTCGTGCCCGCTGATCGCCACCATGGTGAAATAAAAGGCAATCCACAGCAGCAGCAGCAGGCCGATCACCAGGATGGTGTCGTAGAACATTGCGGCCAGACGGCGTGCGAGTGTGGGGTGGTTCACGTTTTTCATGGCTTTGTTCTCGTTAACGCCCTTATGTTGTCTGGGCTGTCAGGGTTTTTCCGGGGGGTGGCTAGAAGTCCTACCAATTGGCGTTCGGACCGAGCGGTCCATACTTGATTCTACCCCGGCTTGCCAGGGTAGAAGACTTTCTCACAGGCATGGAGACCCCCATGGAACACCGCTACACCGATCGCAAACGCATGGTCCTGGATGTGGTTGTGGTTTGTCCATGCCTGGGGTTGGTCAGGGGGCAGTCAGTCAATCTCGGCAATGGGGGCATGTTCGTGCAGACTGGCTGCATCACACTGCCAGTCAACGCCCCGGTGAAGATCCATTTCCATTCCCCGGGGCCCGCAGCTGTCGAGAACGCCGAGATCACCGGCATGGTGGTCCATCAGAAGGACGAAGGTTTCGGCATGATGTTCGACGAGCTCGATGGCGAGCACCGGCATCTCCTCGACCAGCTGCTCGGTAACGGTGAAGGTGGCCGGGAAGCTGCCACGCCAGCATCGCAGGGATTGCCCATAACCGCCTGAATGCCCTGGTTTTCACTCTGTTTGGTGTCATAATCGACTGTCAGCCTTCTTGATTTTTTACCCGGTTTGTCATCGGGTGTCGATGTGGCCGGCAGGCGGGAGTCATGGCAGAGGGTTCGCTTACTTTCATTCGTAATTTTCTCCGCAGGATGCCCATCCCGGCGCTGGCGGCCGTCGCCGGCCTGGCCGTGGGGGTCGCGGTGTGGCTGATCAACGACCAGGTTCAGACCAAGGCGCTGCGGGACATCTTCCGGCAGGAGTCCATCGAGCGGCTGCAGCAGCACGAGCACGAGTCGCTGGTCCGTTTCGATCATTTCATGCAGTCGTACAAGGCAACGACGCGTCTGCTCGCCAGTCATCGCCTGATGTCGGCCTACCTCGATCCATTGATCTGGAATGCCCGGCAACACAACCCGCCGGTACTCTACGATTACGACCCGCCGCCCTGGCTGCCGGACCGCGCGATCTGGCACCACTCCATTCCGCCGAGTCATGTCCTGCTGGTCGACACCTTTGGACAGATCCGCGAGGAATACCAGGTCAGCGATCAGCCGCTGCCGCAGGCATTGTCATCCGGGGATGCGCTGACCTTCCGCAACAGCGATTCCAGCGCCTACCTCACCAAGCTGGGGAATCAGCCTTACCTGCTGGTCTTCGAGATGATCGAGGACCAGAGCTACAACGTGATGGGCAACCTGGTGTTGCTGGTGCCGATCGACAGCGAGTTCCTGCTCGCCTCGCAGCAGCGGGTGAACCCGAACGATGCGGTCTACGCCCTGCTCGATGCGGAGAATCTCAGGGTTCTCGCCAGCAGTGATACCCGGCGCATCGGCGTGGGTGCGATCTCGGATCCGTTCAGGAAGGACTTCGAGCTGACCATGCACTCGTTCGGTGACTACGGGGATTCCGACCTGAACCTGCTGTTTGCCACCTTCGTCCCGCGCAGCCAGTTGCTGGCGATGGGCGACCGCGTGCTCGAAACAGAACGTCTCCATCGCCTCGGTGGCAGCGTCATTATCATTGCCGCCTTCATACTCTCCTTTGTGGTGATGTCGAGTTACATCAACCGCCTGCTGAAGCGTCTGTCGAAGCTGTCGAGCCAGGCCCTGGGTATCGATCGTCGGCATGCGAGCCGCGGTAACCAGCTGCTGATCCTCGAAGACTGGATAAAGGCCTTCATCAAGCTGGTCATGCGTTCCCGTGAAGAGACCCAGCGGCGCCACGAGAGCCAGATCAGGAAGAGCGAGGCCCTGAAGACGGCCATCATGGATGCCTCGCTGGACTCCATCATCACCGTCGGTCACGACGGTGAAATCGTTGAATTCAACCCCACCGCCGAGTGCACCTTCGGTTATTCCCGCCATGAGGTCCTCGGCAAGCGGCTCGACACCCTGCTGCTGCCAGTGGCTTCGCGCGAACGCTTTGCGTCGCTCATGGAGGATTGCATGGTGACGGCGACCGATGCCTCGGTCAACGCGCAGATGGAGGCGGTCACCAGCGACGGACGGGTGTTCCCTGTCGAACTCGCCGTGAAGTCGATCATGCTCGATCGGCAGCGTCTGCTCACCGTCTACATCCGGGACTATTCCGAACATCAGCGGCAGCAGGCGCAGATCGTGAGCCTGGCAGCGTTCCCGGCGGAGAGCCCCAGCCCGGTGATGCGTGTCAATCAGCCCGGGGTGGTCATCTACGCCAATGCACCCAGCCAGCCATTGCTCGACTACTGGGCCTGCGAACCCCTGCAGACACTGCCTCCCTACTGGCGCGAGCAGGTGCGTGAGGTGCTCGACAGCGGCCAGACCCGGGAACTGGAGATGCACGTGGGTGAGACCCAGTACTCGCTGTTGCTTGCACCGGTGCGTGATCTTGGCTATGTGAACATCTATGCCCACGACATCACGCGCATGCGCCAGGCCGAGGCCGAGGCACAGCGGCGGCAGAACGAGCTCGTGCATGTCTCGCGCCTGAGTACCATGGGCGAGATGGCGACCGGCATCGCCCACGAGCTGAATCAGCCGCTGTCTGCCATCGTCAACTATGCCAGCGGCTGCATGCGCCGCCTGCGGGTGCAGCAGGACGGGGCGGGCGAGCTGCTCGACGCCCTCGCGCAGAT
>JANTHH010000171.1 GCA_024762485.1 Chromatiales bacterium | reverse complement strand
CAGCGCCTGGAGGCCGGCTGCTGGCCCATGTAGGCCATCATCACGCTCTCCTGGGTCTGCAGGAACTGGCGCATGGTCTCGAAATAGGCATCGAGTGCGCCCTGTCGTTCGGCTCCCTGTTCGGGATAGTGGTCATCGCTCATGCGGGTCCTCTCTGGCATAGACGGCGAATGATTGGAAACGGGTGGCGTGCTATCCGCGGCGGACACGGCCGGCGACGGACTGGCTGGTGCCGCACGCTTGTGCGGCCGGGTCTCGAGGGTGACGCCCACGGTCCCGGCCGGCTCGCCCAGGCGACGGGCCCGGCTGCCGTTGAGCAGCCAGGCATGTTTCGGTGGCGGCTGGGTGCGGCCGTTTTCGGGCAGCCTGTTGAGATTCAGCTGCTCGCAGTCCCGGCCCTGGTACAGCGGTGAGAGATCCAGCGGCTGCCCGGCACCGATCAGGCCGCCCAGCGCATTGAGCAGGCCCATGATGCCGCCGCCAAGATCGTCGATGGCGATGGCCTGGTGTGGCCGTTCCCCGAGGATGGCACCGGTCAGGCGCGACAGCACGGTCTTTGGGCCCACCTCGAGGAAGACCCGTGCCCCGGCCGCATACATGGCCTCGATCTCGCGCACGAACTCCACCGGGTGGGTCAGGTGCTCGACCATGGTGTCCATGATCCGCTGCGGGTCCGCAGGATGTGGCTCGCCGCTGGTGTTGGAGAACACGGTGAAACGGGGCTTGGCCGCCTCCACGGTGGCGATCTCCCTGGCCAGTGCCTCCTGTGCAGGCTGGACGAAGGGCGAATGGAAGGCCGCGGCCACCGGCAATACCGTGACCGGGATGTCTTTCGCCTGCAGACGTTCGGCCACCGCGGCGATCGAATCCCTGGAGCCCGAAAGGATGCTCTGCAGCGGGCCATTGTGATTGGCCACCAGCAGGTCGTCGAACTCGGCTGCGATAGCCTCCACCGCCTCGCGCGGGGCCTGCACCGCTGCCATGCCGCCGAGGTCCCTGCCATCGGCGGCCTCGACGATCAGCCGGCCACGGGCCTCGGACAGGTGCAGCAGATCCGCCTCGCTGAGCACACCGGCGGCGTAAAGCGCCACGTATTCACCATAGCTATGGCCAGCCGCCATGGCGGGCTCGATACTGAAATCCTTCAGCAGGTCGTAGAGACCCGCCTCCACCGCGCCGAGCGCAGGCTGGGCGATGTTGGTCTGGGTGAGACGGCCACGGGCGTGTTTCTCGTCCTGCTCGCTGAAGCGGCCCTCGGGGTAGATAAAGCGGCTGAGCAGCGCATCGCGGTCCAGGCCGTGCAGCTCGCCGAGCAGCTGGTCGGCCGCCGCCACCGAGGCACGCAGTTGCGGGAACAGCAGTGCCAGTTCGCGCAGCATGTCCGGATACTGGGAGCCCTGGCCCGGAAACAGCAGGGCCAGCTGGCCTGCCTCACCCGCCTCGCCATCATGGTACCAGGCGGCGCCGGGCAGGCCCTCGGCCTTGCCTTCAAGGAAGTCGATGACGGCAGCCAACTGGGCAGGCAGCTCGTCGAGGCTGCGCGCCAGCAGTGCAAGACGGTGATCGCGCCCCCCGGTGGCCTGCGTCAGCGTATAGCCGAGATCACGCAGTTCGGGGCGGCCGCCCGCGGCCAGCCCTTCTGCCAGCATCTGCAACTGGGCGACCAGCTGCCCGCGGCTGTCGCCATCCCACACCAGCAACTCGGCCGGCCAGCGCTCCATGGCCATGGGTGGGCGTTCGCTGCGATAGTCGTCCCGGTACTCCTCGACCACCGCGTGGAAGTTGGTGCCACCGAAACCGAAGGCGCTGATGCCCGCACGGCGCGGGTGATCCGGCGACGCGATCCACGGCTGTGCCTCGTTCGCCAGATACAGCGGGCAGTCGTCGGCCAACAACGTCTGGTTGGGCTGTTTGACGTTGGCATGGGGCGGCAGTACCTGGCGATGCAGCGCCAGCGTCGCCTTGATCAGGCCGGCGACGCCGGCGCAGGCCTTGGTGTGGCCGACCATGGTCTTGACCGAGCCGATCATGCTCTGGTGCGGGCGTGCATCGAAGTGCTGCAGCAGCCGGGTGGTGGTCTCCAGCTCCGCCGTGTCACCCGCCACCGTGCCGGTGCCGTGGGCCTCGAACATGGCTACCGTATCCGGGGTGAATCCCGCACGCTCATAGGCGCGGTGCAGGGCGCGCAGTTGACCGTCGGGCAACGGTGCGGTGAGGCCACGGGCACGGCCGTCACTGGAACCGCCGACACCCTTGATCACCCCGTAGATGCGGTCGCCGTCACGCTCGGCATCAGCCAGGCGCTTGAGCGCCACCATGGCGATTCCCTCGGAGATGGCAATGCCGTCGCCCGCCGCATCAAAGGTGTGGCAGCGCCCGGTCGGGGACAACGCCTGGGTCTTGCTGAAGCACAGATAGCCGAAGGGACCCTGCACGGTATCGACACCACCGGCGATCATCATGTCGGCACGTCCGTCCTCCAGTTCGTTGACCGCCTGGTAGATGGCGGACAGGGAGGAAGCGCAGGCGGCATCGACGGTGTAGTTGACGCCGCCGAAATCAAAACGGTTGGCGGCACGACCGGAGGTGACGTTGAGCAGGATGCCGGCGAAGGTGTCCTCACTCCACTCAGGCAGACGGCTGGCCACATCCGGGTCCAGCTCGCCCTCGAAGCGTGGCAGCTCTGACCGCAGCCCGTACTGCATGCCGACATCGCCGGCACCGCCGCTGGCACCGACTACGATGCCCACCTTCTCGCGGTCGTAGTCGCGGTCCTCGTAGCCGGCGTCGGCCAGGGTGCGACGCACCACTTCCAGCGCCATCAGCTGCATGGGATCCACCGAGCTGATGGACTTCGGGGTGATGCCGAATTTCAGCGGGTCGAAGGCCAGGTCGTCGAGGAAGCCGCCCCACTTGGAATAGATCTTGTCCTTGGCGTTGCGGTCCTCATCGAAATACAGGCGCCAGTCCCAGCGATGAGGCGGGATCTCGCTGATGGCATCGACCTTGGCAAGGATATTCTCCCAGTATTCGCGGGTATCGTTTGCCTTCGGCATCAGCGCGGAGAGGCCGACGATGGCGATGTCGCACGGTGGCTTCTCCGGCACGCCCGCATCGGCCGCCAGTTCGGCGGCACGCCGGGCGAGCAATTCACTCGCCTCCTCGGTGACACTGCGGTGCAGCTCGGCGGCGCTCAGGGTCTGCGCGTGCATCACCGCCACCTGGCCGAGCATGTACATGCCGGTGTCACGCTGGGTCTGCTCGTCCAGGGCCTCGATCTGGCCATCCACGGGGCTGCGTTGCACCCCCTTGGAGGCGACGCGCAGACGCCCGAGATTCAGTTCCTCGAGCTGTTCGCGGACTTCTTCCGGCGGCAGACCGGCACGTTCCAGTTCTGCCTTTTTCTGCAGGAAGTCACGGGCGAATGCGGTGTCGGCGCAACGGCTGGCATGACCACCACCCGAGTCCAGGCTCACGGTGTGGTGACAGGCGACTGCCTCCTGCTGGAAGGTGTCGACGATGGCGCCGGACTCGACGATCTCGTGGGTGAACAGATAGGCGGTGCCCATCACCATGCCGATATTGACGCCCTGCTCCGCCAGCGGTGCGGCCATGGTTGCGACCATGGCGGCGGAGAGCCTGTCGTGCAGTCCACCGGCGAACAGCACGGTGATCTCCTCGCCGCGGACCGTGCCCTTGAGATTATCCAGCAGGGTCTCGATCATCGATTCCCACAACACGAAGCTGCTCAGCGGGCCGATGTGGCCGCCGCATTCGCGCCCTTCAAATACAAAGCGGCGCGCGCCCTGCTCCAGGAACAGGCTCAGCAGGCGTGGTGACGGCACGTGCAGGAAGCTGGGAATGCCCTCCTCTTCCAGCGCCAGCGCCTGGTCCGGGCGTCCACCGGCGATCAGCGCGAAGGCGGGCTTGTGTTTTTTTGCCACCGCGACCTGCTCGGACAGCAACTTCTGTGGCGCGAAGCCGAGCAGGCCGACGCCCCAGGGTCTGCCAGCCAGTTTCTCGCTGGTCTCGGCGAACAGCTTGTCGAGCTGCGCCGGGCGCACCAGGGCAAGTGCGAGCATCGGCAGTGCGCCGGCATCGGCCACGGCCTTGGCGAAGTCGGCATTGTCGCTGACCCGGCTCATCGGCCCCTGCACGATGGGATAGCGGGTGCCGTGCAGACGGGCCAGCGGCGAGTTCTCGTGGAAGGTCTGCTGCTCGGCAGCGAGCCTGATGGCGTCACGGGCGCTGCGCCGCAGTGCGCCGATGGCACCGCCGACGGTCTTGAAGCGCTTGGCCCAGGGCTCGGCGAAGGCACCGTCCTGGCCCAGCGGAATCAACTGTTCGGCGCCGGCCTCCCAGTTCAGCGCCTCGACAAAGGCCTGGTGCAACTCGTCATATGTCAGCGTGGACTGTTGGGCCTTGAGTGCCACCAGCCGGCTCAGACCCGGGCGCTCCAGCACGCGAATGTAGCGGCTGCTGTCCTCGTGGCTGGCCAGGGCATAGGTCTCGGTGCCGACGAAACGGCGCAACGCAGGCGCTACAGACTCTTTGACTGGTGATTCGGCAAGCAGCAGCAACTGGCTGTCGAGCACCACACCGGCAGCGCCGGCGGCGTAACAGGCGGCGGCCGTGTGCAGGCCGATGCCACCGCGCACCAGCACCGGGAGTCCGCTAGAACGCTCCAGTGCCTTCTGCAGCAGGATGAAGGCCGTGTCCTCACCGACCTCACCACCGCTTTCATGTCCCTTGACCACGATGGCGTCGAAGTTGTCGGCAAGCCCCGACTGCAGGTCGGCACCCTGGGTCACCTCCAGCAACAACCGGCCACCGGCCTTGCGGAACTGCTGGATCGAACGCGGCAGCCGGTCGGGCAGCTGGCCGGCCCGTACCAGCAACCAGCGCAGCTGGGGAAAACGCGCCTCGTCGAGCAGGGTCTTCCAGTGCTTCGGCTCGCCGGGCGGCAGGAAGAGTCCAAACTCGCCATGGGCATGGCGCTGCAGCTGTTCCAGCGCCTGCTCAATGACGGCAGTCGGCTGCCCGGCGCTGGCGTCGAACATGCCCAGTGCATTGGCCCGGCTGGCAGCGATGGCCAGGTCGGGGCTTGGGTGCCCGAGCGGCGTCAGTACCAGAACCTGCAGATCGTCATCACTCAACATTTGTCTTCCAGATATCCTTGCTTCATCGATTCGGCCACTTGGCCCATTGCGAGCAGCATGCAGGGCACGCTACAGGCACTGACGGCCGGGAGGATCAGGTTTGACGCTTGCCCTCCCCCTCGGGGGGGAGCGTTCCCTGCACGTTGTCGATCGCGGCATCGAGATCCTGCCCGGCCGACGCCGCCCTGATCTGTTCGAGCATCTTCAGCTCAGCCTGGATCTCCTCCAGGGTCGCACGCAACCAGTCAGCACGAATCGACAGCTGTGCATGGTAGTGCTCGATCTCTTCGGGCGAACTGCCGATCGTCGGCTTCCTCGCCTCGTCGAACAGCATCCCCATGTCCTTGGAAGCATCCTTGGTCAGCTGCCTTGCCTGCGCCTCCCGTGCCTCTTCTGCCTCACGCTTTCGCGCGGCGAATTCCTTCATCAGGTCCGCACGCATCAGCTTGCGCTTGATACGGGCCTGCGGTGCCTCGCCCTCACGCTCGTCGTACTGACCAAGGTAACGCGTCTGCAATGGCGTTCCCGACCCGTCTACCCCCGTTGCCTGACGATCGGCACTGCCCGTCTCCAGCCGCTGCTTTATGAACTCGCGCACCCGTTGCTTCTGACCTGTGTCCAGATGGGCGTCGGCATCGGTTCGCGACTGGCGAACCGCACCCTTCCTGCCCCCCTTGCCGCGTCGTTCGGCCAGCATCTTCGCCAGGCGGCCGCGCGAGTCCCCGGCAGCAGCACCGCCGGGACGCCCCTGTCCACCTGCATCGGCACGCCGGCGGGGAGCTTCGTCGCGGGCACTGCCACGGCCGGCCAGTCGTTCGCGCAAGCCCTCGCGACCACGGGCTGCCGGCGCCGTT
>JANTHH010000170.1 GCA_024762485.1 Chromatiales bacterium | reverse complement strand
GAGGAACCAAACCGGCCCTTTACCGGTCTTCATGCATAACGGAACTGCAATGGGGCAGGCCGCACCAGCTTTGTGCAGGATTTGGCCGGGAGTGGCTTGAAAACCGCTCAAACAACCCCAGTTTTGGTTTCAGTAGATCTGGTACGACACTTGCTCAAGTTAGGGCAAGCAGGACCGATAAGCTTTACGACACCACAGCATTGCCCGCATGGGCAGGGGGTAGACAGATGGTTACGGTTTACGACATGGCAACAGGTGAGCAGCTTGACTGCCCGACCACCGCACCCGCAGTACAGGGCCGGCAGGATGCCATGGCGTTCTCGGTGGAGGCCCGGCTGCAACCGGTGACCGACGAGTGCGTCCCTACGCCAGCCGCCCGGCGCATGCCCGCCGACATCGCGACCCTGCCCGTGGCACAGTTTCTCTCGAAGCAGTACCGCTGATCAGTTAGTACGACCGAATTCCTCCTCTCCTCAGAAGCAGAGTTGCTCCCGCCCTCGTGGCGGGATTTTTTTATCCTTCACCACGTAACCGTGGCCAGCAACCTTCAGGTTCGATAAGGACGGTAACCGTCCGCCGGCAGGCCGAGCAGGTCCAGTACCCGCCTGGAATCGATCGACCGACAGACCGCATCCGCCTGCGCCCGGGCCGTCGCCAGATCGGTGCCGCCGATGGTCTGTGCCAGGTAGGGGATGTGTACTGCATCGACGGAGAATGTCCTGAAACCCAGACCGAGCAGAATCGGCAGCACGCCGCGCAACTGGGGCAACACGCCGCAGAGCCGCACCTTGTCCAGGTGCTCCACCGCGCCCTCCGCCACCTGCCGTAACAAGCGGTAGAGCAGCGGCGCGTAGGGGTCGAGGTAAGCGGCGACCGCCGGGTTGTCGCGGTCTGCCGCAAACAGGCACTGCATCAGGTCATTGCAACCCACGGTGATGAAATCCGCGTGCCCGAACCAGCTCCCCAGGTCGAGTGCCGCGGCCGGCGTCTCGATCATCGCCCCCAGCGCCAGGCCCTCGGGCAGGCAGGGCCGCAGCCGCTCTGTCCAGTAAACCAGCTCCTCCCGCCTCACCAGATAGGGCATCAACACCTGCAGGGGGTGGTCGGCGGCAATAGCGGCTATGGCCCGCAACTGGGCCTGCACCACCGCATCGATCCGGGTGTCGCTGTACAGCCGCACGCCCTGCATCCCCAGCGCGCTGCCGAAACCCGTAACCCCGGGCAGCCAGTCAGGGCGCTTGTCCACGGCGGCATCGAGCAGGCGGATGGTGACCTCAAGCGGGGCCGCGGCCTCGCACAGCTGCGCGAAGGATTCGCGATAGAAGGCCGCGTCGGGTGTCCTGGCCTCGGCCGGGACCAGGAACTCGGAGCGGACCAGCCCGATGGACGAGGCACCTGCAGCCAGGGCACGGCCGGCCGCGGCACGGTCGCGCACGCTCGCGGCCAGGTATACCGGCACGCCGTCGGCGGTGAGCACGGGTCCGGCCGCCTGTGGCGGGGCGGGCGGTGACGGCGGCGCAGCCTGCCCGTCGGCGTCGGAGAGGATGCCCGCAGTGCCATCAAGGACGACCGGCATGCCATCGCACAGGCCCTGCGCATCCTCCTCGCTGATCAGGATGCCCGGCACGCCGAGCGCCAGCAGGCCGATCGTACGGTGGGAAAAGGGGGCCCCGTCACGCAACACGATCCCGGCAGGGCGACCGCTCAGGCGCGGGATATCTTCCTGAGACAGCAACAGGATATCGCCCTCCTCGATGGCACGGGCACGGCGGCGCAGCACCCCCTGTACGCACCCCGGGACATAGGCCAGACCTTGAATCCGCATACGCCCTCCAGGCATTTATTATTCAACAGACAGTGTGCGCCAGCCGGGCGAAACTGTCCCGCGCCCAGCGTCTAGCCGCTGATCCAGTAAATGATGCCCGCGGTAACCAGGGCGACGAGCAGGGTGCGGACCCCGGCCCAGAGCCAGAACTGGCCACTGATGCGGCCAAGGAAGACACCCAGCAGGAAGAGACAGGCAAAGGCCAGGACGATGGACGACTCGAGTGGGCCCAGGGGCAACCGAAGACCCGCCTGGCTCAGCCACAGCGGCGATATGATGAGCAGGGCGATCAGCAGCGGCGAGAGACCGTTGACCGCCGCGATGAGCCAGGGCAGGAGACGGGCGGCATGGGCATGTGCGCTCTCGTCCAGCTTGTGGATGAGGGCCTGTTCCAGTTCCATCAGTTCCTTCCGCCGTTCGGCGGCCTCACTGATATAGGCACTGGACAGGCCGCTGGCGGTCAGCGCGATGGCCGCCCCCAGGCAGGCGCTGATGATCACCGGGACAGGCACGGCGCCCGTACTGTAGAAGCCCATGGTGAGGCCGAGCATGGTCAATGCGCCGTCGAAGCCGTTGGTGACGAAATAGCGCCGCGCGATCAGGTGTGGCTGGCCGAGTTCGAGCAGGATACGCAGCCGGCTGCCCATGGAAAAACGCCGTTATTCCCCGCCCGCCGCGGGTGGCGTGCCGGCATGGACCTCCACCTCGTCCACGCTGTGCACCGAGCCGCCCAACTCACGCACCGTGGCGCTGATGGCGTCGAGATCCAGCGCCTGTCCCTTGACAGCCAGCAACGTGGTCTCGGTCTTTTCGTCCCGTTCCACCACCGTGATGGTCACCTGGCAATCGCCGCAGCCATCGGCCACGGCACTGGCAAAGGTCAACGCATCGGGGTGATGGGGCTTGAGCACGTCAAGCAACAGGCGGGTGGCGATGGCCATGGCGTTTTCCTCAGTCGGCCAGACGGCGGCGGGCGCGCCCGATGGCCTCACACACCTGCTCCGGCGCGGTGCCGCCGATGTGGTTGCGGGCGGCCACCGACCCCTCCAGGGTCAGCACCTCGAACACGTCCTGCTCGATCACGTCGGAGAACTGTTTTAGCTCATCCAGCGACATCTCGGCCAGGTCGCGGCCGGTCTCCACGCCCAGCGCCACCGACTTGCCGACGATCTCGTGGGCATCGCGGAACGGCACCCCCTTGCGCACCAGGTAGTCGGCCAGGTCGGTGGCGGTGGCGAAGCCCTGCAGGGCGGCGGTGCGCATCCGGTCCTTGTTGCAGGTGATGGCGGGCACCATGTCGGCGAACACCTTGAGCGAGCCCTTGACGTTGTCCACGGTGTCGAACAGCGGCTCCTTGTCCTCCTGGTTGTCCTTGTTGTAGGCCAGCGGCTGGCCCTTCATCAGGGTCAGCAACGACATCAGGTGGCCGAAGATGCGCCCGCTCTTGCCACGCACCAGCTCGGGCACGTCCGGGTTCTTCTTCTGCGGCATGATCGACGAGCCGGTGCAGAAGGCATCGGACAGGGTGACGAAGCCGAACTGGGCGGAGGACCAGATCACCAGCTCCTCGGACATGCGCGACAGATGCATCATCAGGATGCTGGCGGCGGCGGTGAATTCGATGGCGAAGTCGCGATCGGACACCGCGTCCAGCGAGTTCTCCGCCGGCCGCTCGAAGCCCAGGAGCTGGGCGGTGAAATGGCGGTCGATGGGATAGGTGGTGCCGGCCAGTGCCGCTGCACCCAGCGGCATCACGTTGGTGCGCCGGGCGCAGTCGGCCAGGCGCTCGTGATCGCGCTCGAGCATCTCGAACCAGGCCATCATGTGGTGGCCGAAGGTCACCGGCTGGGCGGTCTGCAGGTGGGTGAAGCCGGGCAGGATGGTCTCGGCCTCCTGCTCGGCGAGATCGAGCAGGGCGTGCTGGAAGCGGCGCAGCTCGGCCTGGATGTTACCGATCTCGTCCATCAGCCAGAGGCGCACATCGGTGGCCACCTGGTCGTTGCGCGAGCGCCCGGTGTGCAGCTTCTTGCCGGCGATGCCGATGTCCTCGGTGAGCGCCGCCTCGATGTTCATGTGCACGTCTTCCAACGCCACCGACCAGTCGAAGTCACCGGCCTCGATGCGCTGACGGATGCGCGCCAGGCCCTGGTGGATGGCGTCGCGCTCCGCGGCGGTGAGGATGCCCTGCTCTGCCAGCATGCTGGCGTGGGCGATGGAACCAGCGATGTCGTAGGGCGCCAGACGCTGGTCGAAGTCCACCGAGGCGGTGAAGGCCTCGACGAAGGCGTCGGTGGGTTCGTTGAAACGGCCGGCCCAGGGTTTTTTCTCGCTCATCAATCTCACCTTGTGGGGCATCCCGCTGATCGGCATGCCCTGTGGAGTCATTAGTCGGCGATTATATCGGCAGTTGTGCGCGCGGACCGATTTTATCGGCCCGCCTGGCCCTATAATCGGCGGCTATGGAGCTGAAACGCAGCCACGAGAGTTTCCTGCCCGACTTCTGCGGCGTCCGCATGGTGTTCGCGGTGGTTCTGGGCGCTGAACTGCTCACCCTGGTGCTGCTGCTCGGCGGCCATCTCTCGCCGGCCAGCTTCTGGCGCGACTTCAGCCTGCTGTCGCTGTATGTGCAGTGGATCGCCCTCGGCGCCACCATGCTGCTGTGCCTGCTGAAATCGGCGCTGGCCCGGCTCAGCCACACACGCGCCGGGCTGCTGGCCTGGCTGGCAGTGATGGCCGTCGCCCTGCTGGTGGCCTGGCTGGCCTACCCGGTGGCCGGCACCCTCGGCAGCCCGGGACTCGGCAGGGTTCAATTCATTGGTCAGACCCTGGGGGTGTGCGCCATCGTCACGGCGGTCCTGCTGCGTTATCTCTACGAGCAATTTTGCCAGCGCCAGCGCCAGCTAGCCGAGTCACTGGCCCGCTACGAGGCATTGCAGGCACGCATCCGCCCCCATTTCCTGTTCAACAGCATGAACACCATCGCCAACCTGACCCGAGCCGACCCGGAGCTGGCCGAAGAGGTGGTGCAGGATCTCTCCGACCTGTTTCGTGCCAGCCTGTCGCGCGCGTCCGGGCTCTCGACCCTGGCCGACGAGCTGGAGCTGGCCCGCGGTTATCTGCGCATCGAGGCGCAGCGACTGGGTGAGCGCCTGCATGTCGACTGGGACCTCGAACCCCTGCCAGAGACGGCGAAGATCCCGCCCCTGGTGTTGCAGCCACTGCTGGAGAACGCGGTCTACCATGGCATCGAACCCTCGGCCAAAGGCGGACGGATCACCATCTCCGGCCGCTACCGGCGCGGGCTGGTCAGCCTCAGTGTGCGCAACACCTTGCCTGCCGACAGCACCGCTTCCACCCGTGACGGCAACCAGATGGCGCTGGACAACATCCGCCAGCGGCTGGCCGCGGCCTATGGCGACGCAGCCGGGCTGGTGGTGTCGCGGGTCGACGGCGATTACCAGGTACGGCTGTATTTTCCCGCCACCCCGGAGACGACATGAATATCCTGATCGTCGACGACGAGGCACCGGCACGCCAGCGGCTGCGGTCGCTGCTGGAGTCGTCTGCGGGGGACTACACGGTGGTCGGCGAGGCCGGTAACGGTGAGCAGGCGGTGGCGGCCTGCCGCAGCCAAGCAGTCGACCTGGTGCTGATGGACATCCGCATGCCCGGCATGGACGGGCTGGCCGCCGCCCTGCAGCTGGCCGGCGATGAGCATCCGCCTGCGGTGATCTTCACCACGGCCTATGACGAGCATGCGCTGAAGGCCTTCGAGGCCAATGCTGTTGATTACCTGCTCAAACCGATTCGCAGGCAGCGCCTGTTCGAGGCGCTGCAGAAGGCACACGCACTGACCCGGGTACAGCTCGGCGCCCTGCGCTCGCTCAGCAGCGACACCACCCAGGACTTCCTCAGCGCCAGCCTCCGCGGCGAGCTGCTGCGTATCCCCGTAGACCAGGTGTTCTTTCTGCGTGCCGAGCACAAGTACGTGGTGGTCCGCCATGCGGGGGGTGAGGCGCTGCTGGAGGATTCGCTGAAGTCACTGGAAGAGCGCTATCCGGGACGTTTTCAGCGGATCCATCGCAACGCGCTGGTCAACCCTTTGCGGGTCAGCGGGCTGCACCGCAGCCTCACCGCCCAGGCCGAACTCAGCTTCACCGACATCGACGACCGCCTGGAGGTCAGCCGGCGACA
>JANTHH010000169.1 GCA_024762485.1 Chromatiales bacterium | reverse complement strand
CGCTGGGCACGCCGCTTCAGGTTCTCCATTTCCGCACGGGTCCGCAGCACCGTGTCCCAGTGCTCGTCGGCCTTGGCACGGGCATCCTCGAGCAGCCGTCCCATCTCCTCCGGACTGGATGGCGCCTCACCCTCTGCCCCGGTTTCGGTCTTTGCCTCGTCCACGACTCCGCTGGATTCGATCTCCTCGCTGTCGCCAGCAGGCGCTGAGCGGTCCTCGTCTTTGTGCATGGGATACCTCGTTGGTTTTTGGTCAGGTGATCTGCGCGGGCAGCAACCCGTCTGCGCAGATCGCGTCTACGTCGATAGGGCCCAAGTGGGGCCGCCTATTGGGATTTCAAGGCTGCGCCGATGAGTTTCGCGGTGACGTCGACGATCGGGATGACGCGGTCATAGGCCATGCGGGTGGGACCGATGACGCCGAGCACCCCCATCGCCTGGTCGCCTGCATGGTAGGGGGCGGTGATGACGCTGCAATTCTCCAGTGTGCGGTAACCCGATTCCTCGCCGATGTAGATCTGCACGCCCTCTGCGCTGATGCAGCGGTCGAGCAGATGCAGGATCTCCTGCTTCTCGGTGAAGGCGTCGAAGAGCTGGCGAAGCTGGTTCATCTCCGCCAGTTCATCGAAATCCATCAGGTTGGTCTGTCCCGCCAGCACGATATCGGCGTCATCGTCGCCTTTATCGCCGGATGCGGACAGGGCCGCGCTGGCGAGTGACAGCGCCTGGGTCATGATCCGGTCCATGCCATCGCGATCGTCCTGCATGCCTTCGAGCAGCCGGCGGCGGATGGTCTCCAGTGTCTGACCACTGAAATGGGAATTAATATAGTTGGTGGCCTGTTCAAGCTCCGAACGGCTGACCTCACGTTCGGTCTCGACGATGCGGTTGAGTACCTCGCCGCTGGCGGTAACCAGCACCGCCAGGAGGCGTCCGGTGGACAGCGGCACGAATTCCACCTGTTGCACCGTCACCTGGCTGCGGTGAGGCGTCAGCACGACCCCGGCCATGTGGGTGAGGTCGGAAAGCAGTCGGGAGGCAGACGCCAGCATCTGCTTGGGGTCACCGTCACCCTCGATTTCCTCCCGCAGGCGTTCCATCTCGAGGGTCTGCAGCGGCTTGAGTGAGATCAGTGAGTCCACAAACAGGCGGTAGCCGGGGTTGGTCGGCACGCGGCCGGCCGAGGTGTGTGGCGAGGCGACGAAGCCCAGTTCCTCCAGGTCGGCCATGACATTGCGGATGGTCGCGGGACTGAGTTCCAGACCGGCATCCCGCGCCAGAGTCCGGGATCCGACCGGCTGGCCTTCACGGATATAGCGTTCCACCAGCACCTTGAGGAAGTGCTGGGCGCGTTCATTGATGGGGGTGTCTGCTGCCTGACTCACGACGACTCGGGGGATCCTGAACGATCAACTGGCTGAAAGATCATCTATATAAGATGCGGCCTTGCCGGCCAGATCACAAGTCGACCTGTTCCTGAGATTTTCCGTTCCGATTATCGAGAGCCGCTTCGACGGGTGTCAAGGCGGGACGCGCGTCCAACGGCCAACAGATATTGGCCTGTCACACCCGCCGTGCTAGTTTCCCTGCATCTTCCGCCATCAGCACTCACGGAACCCGGACAACGTGCCACAGCTGCATAACGCCTTCAAACGCATCGGCCTGATCGCCAAGCCGGACGACCCGCGCCTCGGGGGGACACTGGAGAAACTCTGCCGCTACCTGCACCAGCGGGGCCACGAGGTGTTCGCCGATGCGGTCGCTGCCAGCGCCATCGGCGGCATGGAGGCCTGCGACTGGATGGACATGGCTGATCAGGTGGACCTGGCGATCGTGCTGGGCGGCGACGGCACCCTGCTGGCTGCGGCGCGGCGTCTGGCCGATCGCAAGCTGCCGCTGGTCGGCATCAACCTCGGGCGGCTCGGCTTCCTGGTGGATATCTCCCCGGCGAGGATGTGCGAGTCGCTGGATGCCATCCTGCAGGGCCAGTACCGCTCCGACGAACGCTTTCTGCTGTCCGCACGGGTCGGCAGGCAATCGCCGGGGCTGGCGCTGAACGACGTGGTGCTGCACAAGTGGAATACCGTTCGCATGGTGGAATTCGAGACCCATGTGAACAACCAGTTGCTGGAGGTGCAGCGTTCGGACGGGCTGATCATCTCCACCCCCACCGGCTCGACCGCCTATGCCCTGGCCGGCGGCGGACCACTGCTGGAGCCGAGCCTCGACGCCATCGCCCTGGTACCCATCTGCCCGCACCGGCTGAGCAACCGGCCGATCGTCATCCACAGCGAGAGCGAGATCGTGGTCAAGGTGTGCGGCCACACCTCGGCGGAGCATGTGCGCGTCACGCTCGATGGCCAGGAAGAAATGGTGATGGCCCCCGGCGAGCACCTGGTGGTCTCCAAGCACATCAATCCAATCCAGCTGTTCCATCCGCTCGATCACAGCCACTACGAGCTGCTGCGGGTGAAGCTTGGCTGGGGTGTCCATCCCAAGTGACATGCTGAGCGAGATCTTCATCAAAGACCTGGTGATCGTGCGCAGCCTGGCGCTGGAACTGGGGCCGGGCATGACGGCCCTCACTGGCGAGACCGGCGCCGGCAAATCGATCCTCATCGACGCCCTCGGCCTTGCCCTCGGCGACAAGGCCGACGCCGGGATGATCCGCGAGGGCGTCGACAAGGCCGAGGTGACTGCGCGCTTCGACCTCGCCCGCCTGCCCGGCGTCGTGGACTGGCTGCGTCAGCACGATCTGGACGACGGCGATGAGTGCATCCTGCGCCGGGTGCTGGTGCGCGAAGGGCGCTCCCGTGCCTTCATCAACGGCACACCCAGCAATCAGCAGACCCTGGCCGAACTCGGTCAGCAGCTGGTGCACATCCACGGCCAGCAGGCGCATCAGGCCCTGCTCCGGGGTGGTGCCCAGCGGCAACTACTCGATGCCTATGGTGGCCACCAGTCACTGCTGGAGAGCGTCGCCGCCGGGCATGTCACCCTGCGCCAGGCACAACAGGAACTGGCACAACTGCGCGACAGTGCCCGCGACCAGGCCGAGCGCCAGGAATATCTCCGCTTCCAGCTGCGCGACCTCGATGAGCTGGCCCTGGCCGAGGACGAGGTGTCGGCCCTGGAGACCGAGCACGGCCGGCTCGCCCATGCCGACCGGCTGAAGGGCGATACCGCCCGTCTTGCTGACCTCCTGGAGGGGGATGAGGCGGCCGCGCAGCCGCTGCTCTCCCGCGCCGTCGGCCTGCTTGATGAACTGCTTTCCCTGGACCCGGATCTGCAGGAGACCCGCGACCTGCTCGATTCCGCCCGCATCCAGATGGAGGAGGCCGCCAGCCAGGCTCGGCACTACACTGATGGCGTGGAACTCGACCCGGCGCGGCTGCAGCAGATCGATGAGCGTCTCGGCCAGGCCCACGCGCTGGCTCGCCGCCACCGGCTCCGGCCGGAAGAACTGCCCGCCCATCACCGTGCGCTGCAGGAGGAACTCGATGCCCTGGGTGATCTCGACCAGGCCGAGGCGCAGTGCCTGCAGCGACTCGAAGCCGCGACCGCCATCTACCGCAAGGCGGCACTTGCACTGCGCAAGGCGCGGGCAAAGGCGGCCAGGCGCCTGGCCGAAAGCGTCACCGCGAGCATGCAGCAGCTCGGCATGCAGGGGGGTCGCTTCAGCGTCGAGCTGGGCGAACTGACGGCGGACAAGGGCGGCCCCCAGGGGCTGGACCAGGTGACATTCATGGTCGCTGCCAACCCGGGACAGACGCCGGCCCCGCTGGCCAAGGTCGCTTCCGGGGGTGAACTGTCGCGCATCAGCCTGGCCATACAGGTGGCCACTGCAGACTGTGGCGAGACGCCGAGTCTGATCTTCGATGAAGTGGACGTGGGCATTGGTGGCGCGGTGGCCGAGATCGTCGGCCAGTTGTTGCGCGAACTGGCTGCGAAGCGGCAGGTCTTCTGCGTCACCCACCTCCCCCAGGTCGCCTCACAGGCCCATCAGCACCTGCAGGTGAGCAAGCACAGCGATGGACGGCAGACCGAGACTGCCATCATCCCGCTCGACGAGCAGGGTCGTATCGCCGAGATTGCGCGCATGCTCGGCGGCGTCGACATCACCGAACAGACACTGGCCCATGCAGGCGAAATGATCGAGCGCGTCCGTTCTGCCTGAGTTCGGCCCGTCCAGTCGGGCCCGGCCAGTAATTGAGGTATCTCAATGCGGGCCTTTTCGACCACTGGTACGATGTCATGCTTCTGTTTTCAGGTTATCCCTGGAGGAAGCCGGTGGCATCCATCTCTGCTAAGCGCGTCGACATCGGCCGCATCCTGTTGCGCGGTTTTCTGAGCATCTTGTTCATATCCGGCCTGGCGCCTGCTGGCGCAACGCCCGCTGAAGCCGTAACCGATCTGCCGTCGATCAGTGGCGACAAGGTCGACCTGGGCATCCGCGAATACGACGTAACGGCCAAGAAGCGCCCGGTGGACAAATCAGTCACCAGGCTGGGTGAAAAGGTCGAAGACAAATCAACCACCGATCATTCCAAGCTCAAAGAGCTGCAAGGCCCCTTCTCCAGTGGACCGGAGGTCACCAAGGCCTGCCTGAGTTGCCACAACAAGGCCGGTAGCCAGTTCATGAAGAACAAGCACTGGACCTGGAAACACCACAATGAAACAACCGGCCAGGATCTCGGCAAGAGTGTCCTGGTGAACAACTTCTGCACCAACGCTGCGGGCAATGAGGGTATGTGCGCTCAGTGTCATGCCGGCTTCGGCATGAAGGATGCGCGCACCTACGACTTCAATAACGAGGAAAACATCGACTGCCTGGTCTGTCACGAGTCCACCGGTGCCTATTACAAACTGCCGCCAACCCCGGGCAACAAGGCCTGCTCGGTGATGTTCGAGGGCAAGCCGCCGATAGACTGGACCAAGGCAGCCCAGAGTGTGACTCTGCCGGGACGCAGCAACTGTGGCTCTTGCCACTTCTATGGCGGCGGTGGCGACAACGTGAAGCATGGTGATCTCTCCTCAGTCCTTTACGAGCCAACACGCGATGTGGATGTGCACATGGGCAAGGACGGCGAAAATTTCTCCTGTGTGGTGTGCCATGTGGGCGAAGGCCACCAATGGGCCGGCAGCCGCTATGAGCCTATCGCCAAGGATAAGGTGGGCACAGGCAAGCCCGGCATGCCGAGGCAGACCGCCACCTGCGAAAGTTGTCATGGCAATGAGCCCCACCCGGCCGGGCTGATGGGTATCAAGCTCAACGATCACACCGACCGTGTCGCCTGCGAAACCTGCCATATCCCCAGTTTTGCGCGTGGCGGCGTTGCCACCAAGACACACTGGGACTGGCGCACGGCCGGCAAGCTGAAGAATGGAGAAGGCTACCGTGAAGAGGGCTATGTGCAGGGCAACGGCGAGCCTCGCCACACCTACAAGTCCATCAAAGGGTCCTTCGAGTACGGCGAGAACGTGACCCCGATCTACCGCTGGTTCAACGGTACCGAGATCTACACCACGGTGCATACCGAGTTTGACCCGAGCAAACCGGTGGAGATCAACCGCCTGGAAGGTGGCCCGGAGGACCCGGAATCCCGCATCTGGCCCTTCAAGCGCATGGACACCATACAGCCGTATGACAAGGGCAATAACACCCTGGTGTACATGCATCTCTGGGGCAACGACTCGGATGCCTTCTGGGGAAATTACGATTTCGAGCGTGCCATCCGCCGTGGCATGGCTGACTTCGATCTGCCCTACAGCGGCGAGTATGGCTTTGTCGAGACCTATTCATACTGGCCGGTGACCCACATGGTGGCGCCCAAGGAAAAAGCCCTCGCCTGTCAGGATTGCCATGCCAGACAGGGGCGTCTGGAGGCGGTGAAGGGTTTCTACATGCCCGGACGTGACAGCAATATCTGGATCGATCGCATCGGCCTGCTGCTGTTGCTGGCGACTGTGCTGGGCATCGTCGGACATGCCGCCTTGCGCATCGTACTGGCCGGCCGGAGGGGGAAA
>JANTHH010000168.1 GCA_024762485.1 Chromatiales bacterium | reverse complement strand
CAGACCTGTTGTGCGAGCCGAACGAGACCGTGGGGACGGTGGCGGAGAAGGTCGGCTATGCGACACCGTTTGCTTTCAGCGCTGCCTTCAAGCGCGTCAGGGGCATGAGCCCCCAAGCGCATCGGGCGGAGTTTGCGTCTCTCAATCCGGCACCGAATTCCGTTTCTACTAGCGACCACCATTAGCCTTGCGGGCCCAACGCCTACCGAGATGCTGGATACAGCAACCCTCGACCCTGCAAAACCGGGAAGTCAGCCCGAATGGTTCACCCGATCGCTGGAAGGAGTCCCAGCTCGAAGTCCTCGTCACGCTCTATTGCGTCGCTGTCCGCGATCATCGGCACGGTCTCCGTGCGCCTGGATGGGTCGATCGGCTGACTTAGCGCCACCTCGCCGCTCAACGCGACGGCGTCGGTGCGGATCGCGTCGAGTGGCGTGGCCCCCGTGCTGATGATCGGGCCGTCGAGCAACCGGCTCATGATGACTCCTCTTCTACGGCCTGAGGCACTCCGAAGACCTGGGCGAAGAGCTCCGCGCGTGCCGTGTCGCTGTCGGCGACGATCTGCTGCGCCAGCGCTTCGCGCTCGCTCGCCAGCTGCTGGTCGCGAATCGTCTCGGTCTGGAGCTTCTCCGAATAGCCGTCGAGCGCGTTTTCAGTGCCAAGCAGGGCCTCGGCGACCACGCTGTCGGTAGCCAGCATGATCTGCCGCTCCTTGAGCAGCACGCCCTCGACCGGGTACTCCTCGTCCTGCGACTGGGCCAGTGCGCCGCGCTTGAAACGGTAGTACATGCGCCCATCGGCTCGCGGGGCCAGGTAGTGGCACTCATTGTCCGGCTCGGCGTCGCGAACCTGGTGGCTCACGGAACACTTGTCGAGCCGCACCTGCTCCAGGACGCGTACCGGAGTGCTGTCGATATCGTGGACGACGGCGATGGTCTTTATGATGTCGCTGCAGACCTCGTCGACAAACTCTGGCTTGATGACCTCCTCGATAAGCTTGTGCAGGCCCGACATCGGCTCCTCGCGCCAGCTTCCGGCGTTGCCGTTAGAAAAGGCGACACGTACGTCCTTGAGGTGAGTCTTGGTGGTGTAGGCTTGGTTGAGTTCGCGGAAGGTGAAGTTGAGCGTGCGGCTGACGTTGATGTTCTTGATGGTCCGTTCGGTTACCTCCTCGTTCTCCGTAGAGACCGAGCTTTCCGAGCTCGATGTGACCTCGTTCTGTCGGTGCGAAGAAGCCTCGGCCGCATGCTCCGCTACTGACTCGTCGACTGCCTTGGAGAACTCCTCGGTCGAAGAGCCGTACTCGCCGCCACCGCCACCCGAGACTTTGGCGCTGGCGATCCCGATCGAACCCTTGGCTTCCGCCTCCGCATGCCAGTTCTCGGTCTTTTCCTGAGTCGCCGTATCGGTCGTCTCGTTCATCACCGTATTGGCGAAGCGCTCGCTGGAACTCTCGTCGTAGGAGTCGATGATCGAGGAAGCCAGCGATTTCGTTTCCTCTGAGGCACGCCAAGTTCGCATTGAGAGGGTCGCGGTCTCGCCGGGGTGCAACGTGAAGGTCTTCACCGTCTTGCCGAGACCATAGTCGCCGAGGAACGAGCTGATGCCGACGACCTGGATGATGAACAGCGTGGGTTCTGGATCGGCGTTCAGGTCGACGTCTACCTCGGTCACACCACCGCCCCAGGTCGTGGTCGGAAACTTCACGACACCGGAGTCGAGCAGCGCAATGCTCGCCTGAAAGCTGGGGGTCGCTTCAGCTGGTTCCTGCAGCGGCTCCGGGCCTCCGCCGGACTGACCTGGTTCCTCGTCGGGAATGTTCGGCCCACTGTGGCTGTCGCTGCCGCCCTCCGGCGTAGACATGCGCGCCGTGGCGCTGCCACCGTGCGACCAGCTCCCGGCGCGACCCTGTGTCCAGTTGCGTAGTGACCCCGTGGTCGCCAGCACATCTTGCGCGCTGGCCGTCACCTCGACCTGAAGCTGACGGAGCGCGGGTGTCAGGCGGCTTGGCCTGCGAGTGGCCCGGGCACCGAACCAGGCTGAGGTAAGCAGCTCCGGCTTGCGGACATCCCAGACGTCGTCGTCGCCCTTCTCAAGGCCGAGGTACTCATGCCACGGCGTGCCAAGCTGGGTGGATTGTTTGCGCCAGTAGCTCTTGGGCATATCCTCGATCTGGATGATGCGCCGCCCGGTATGGTGGCCCGGCTGCGGCAGATACTGGTTGATGACCGAGCCCGGCCCTGTATCGCCGACCAAAGTTGCGACCGGAAGCTCGGGTGCATCGCTCGGTTCTGTGTCGTTCGCTTGTCTACTCGATTTCGTGCTATTTGCCATTTCTCTCTCCTTATCAGAGGTACGTCCTATCCTGGCGACCACGGTTCGGCACTCTGCCGCGTCCTGTTCAAGAGTGGCCAGTACGAGAAAGAGTAGGCTTGGGGCCTTTTTTGGAGAGGTAATTAGGAACAGAGAAAACGTGAGATGTTCACTCCCGCGTACGCATGGGGTCGTGGTTTCTGGCACGTCGAGTCGAACCGAACAGCGCGTTGTTGAGTATCTTGTGGTGACCTGGGCAACATGAACCACCGCCTGTCCAATCAGGTATCTGCGCCTGATTAACGCCCCGCCTCTCGCCCCAGTAACCTGCCAAACCGCCCCTTCCCCGAACTGGTCAGCAACAGGCCTTCCTGCGCACGGCTCAAGCCGAAGTACAGCGGTCGTGCATCCTCGGCTACCCGCTTCTTTTGGCTGCCGATCATCCCAAGGCCGATCAGGATGACGCGGCGAAACTCCGGGCCCCTGCTGCTGTCGATGATCGGTACCGTGACGCGCTAGGCCTCGGGGTCGTAGGCGGCCTTGTGCTGCCGGCTGCCCAGCCAGAGGTGGTCGATGCCCGATGCCCGCAGCGCGCTCGCCATGCGTCTGGCGTAGTCGCCGCCGGGGTAGAGGATGCCGACGCTTGCTCAGCAAGAAACCCAGCCTCCGCCGTTCCTTTCAGATCGACCGTGCATCCTCTTAGAGCAACAGCAACGCGCGGAACGCCTGCCAATCCACGATGCCTTCCAGGATGGGAAGCGGGTCACCCAATCTCCCCACCTTGGCCAGTCCTTCCTGCGGGTCAAAGAAGCTGGTTGCGCTCAATCCGTCCCCTGTCTACTCAGCTGCTGCTATGCTGCATGAAGTGCCCTCCTTTTTGACGTGCCGAAAATATCGTCCGGGCTTGGAATGGCGGCTGCTCATCGTGATCTTCAGTGGATGTTGTCAGTGCACGCTGACCGCGATGGGCGTGCAATCCCCCTCCGGTGTGGTGACTCGGAGCACGACAAGGGCTTTGCTCTAAACATCGTAAATAGGGCGGCGAACGTCACCGTGTGCAATGCCGCGCCGCGGAAACCACCATCACGGAGATAGATCCATGACCGCCCCTGCCCCCTTGCGCAAGCGCCATCTACGACTTTGGCTGCTGACGCCCTTGTTCCTCTTGCCGCCGGTTTCCGACGCTTTGGCCGAGTCTACACAGGTGAATTATCAGGACACCGGGGCGCAGTTGGGATGGGGATGGGACAGTACCCTGGAGGAAGCGAAGCCCAATGTATGCGTTGAGTTTGAGCCTGCCAGCGAGGGGGCGCAAACGGTCAACATGTCCATCAACGAGGTCTCCAGCCAGTCGGAGCTGCTGGAGAAAATGGACCTGTCGGCGACCGCGTCCGTCAAGGCTATGGTGAGCATCGAAGGCAAGGCGTCGTTTGCCAAGGAAGTATCGGTGAATAGCTCCAGTTCCTCGTTTCTGGTGCGAGCAGCCATCGACAACGGCTACGACTACACCGCGCCGGCCAAGCCGGGACGAGCGGCATCGCTGCCCCGTCCCTCCTTCTGGACTCGCCTGTTTGGCGGCACCGAGCCAGCGGCAGAGGACGCGCCGGGTACCAAGTTACGTCTGACACCCTGGGCGCTGAAGCTGGCGCAGCGGCCCGACAATCTGGCGTCGTTTCGCAATCAGTGCGGCGATTCGTTTATTCAGGCCATCTACGGGGGCGCCGAGTTGTACGGGCTGGTGACCATCGAGAGCAGCACACGCGACGCCAGCGAGAAATTTTCCGAGGAGGTGTCCGGGTCGTATTCGTTCTTTCAGGCCAGTGAAAAGTTTGAGAGTGACATCCGCGCTATCGATACAAACGCGACGATCAATGTGACATTCTTTCAACTCGGTGGCAGCGGCGGCGCCATTGCCAGCGATCGCCAAGGGTTCGTGGACAAGTTGAAAGGCCTGACCCGTGAGGCGGCGGATAATCCCAAGCACACGCGCATTGCGGTGATGCCCTATGCGCGCTTGGCCAACTGGCCGACGGAACCTGGCCCGCAGCCGGAAGAACACGAGCTCAATCAGATACTGGTGGAGTACTGGAATTTCACCTCGCTGTACCGCGACGTTCAGCAGGTGCTGGCCCATCAGGATAAGTATCTTCTGGGCCGTGGCGTGGACGCGGCCGGCCTGCGGCAGCTGGAGGATGACCTCAACGGGGTACGCCTGCGCCTGGAGCGCATGGCGAGGGACAATGCCTCGCTGCCGGAACAGGTGACCAGTCTGCCCATTGCCGAGCGTCGGCTGGCGTCGGCGCGGTCACTGGTAAAGGCGCACCAGAAGGATCAGTCGGATGCAGGCTCGCCCGCGCTGGTCCATGCCAGAACCTTGCTGCGGCTGGCCGAGAACGTACAGACTCTGGACAAATGGAAGCCCGATATCAACTGGTTCAAGGTGCGAATGCCGCTGCCGCTGAGCGCGGTCAAGAAAGACGATTATCAGGACCCGGAGTTGCGGCGTTGGATCGTCGACTGGTACATCGGGCGTCTGTCGCGGCGGCAGTGTGATCTCAGCCCCAGTGCTCGCGGTTGTCTGAGTAACGCCGAGCTGGCGAAATGGGAGGACCGTGTGATCCTCGATGACGGTGGTTTTCACTATGGCGAAGCAACGGGCGCCGGGGGTGGAGAGCAGTTCGACGACGGCCACAACTGGCGTGTGCGGGAAAGCCGTTTGCGCAAGATCATCGCTTATCCGTTCCAGCTTGGGAAGGATCATACCCCCCTGTTCGGGCTGGAATTCTTCTACGACAACGCCGATGGCACCACCTTCTCAACTGGCCTGCATGGCGATACAGTGGACCGAACCCGCCAGACCTTCCAGCTGGAACCCGATGAATACCTCGTCAAGACGGAACTGCATATTCTGGATGACAAGGGCAAACCGGGCAACATCATCGACGGCATCAGCTTCACCACTAACAAAGGCCGTGTTTTCGACCCCTATAAGTCTGCCGGCTTTGACGTCAAGACCAAAGACGTCGTCATGGAATACAAGCAATGGCCGTTGTTGGCGTATTTCGGACAGGTGTGCAAGGCAGAGGCGGGTGACGGCAGAGACCTGATCTGGCTGTGCCAACTGGGGCCGGTATATAAATTTCCCGAGAAGAAGCAGCGGGCGTCCTGAGGCCGGAACAGGCAGACGGTTCGCGAATGCTGCATTGCCGTAGCGCCGCTGGTCTCCCTGAGCCCAAACGTTTGTTTTACTGATGACCATCATCGATCATGGGGTGTCATGGCGTCACGCTGAAAGACTCACGTTCGAATGACGGGTGAGCCGTGGTCTGCTGTCAGGCCGCGGTCCTGGGGGTAGCGGTTCTCGACATCAGCGGGCCGGCTTTCACGATAACGGTCCTTCTGGTATGCCCCGAGGGTCGATCGGACGGTAAAAATGGAACGTGAGCACCGCAAGCGCGGCAAGATGCAGTGGCAGCTGCCGATCGGTCGAGGCGCGCCAAGCTTGAGAAGACGTCACATGGTCCACCCCCCTCCTAGCCTCCCCCCGCAAGCGGGGGGAGGGACTAATCGGTATTCCGTTGTCAGTGGATAGGCGGGATAGCGCGCTTCACGCGTGGCCCGATGACAATAGCTGGCCAAATCGCCCCTCCCCCGAACTGGTCAGCAGCAGGCCTTCCTGCGCCCGGGTCATGCCGACGTACAGCAGGCGCGCGTCCTCGGCCACCCGCTCCTCTTGGC
>JANTHH010000167.1 GCA_024762485.1 Chromatiales bacterium | reverse complement strand
TAACGTTTGAGCTGTGCGGCGCAAACGAAGCGCAGCGAAGTTTGCGTCCGAACGAGCGACTTGTTATACGTTTACCTTGTAGTTAAGTTTTGCCTCATCGCCTGTGATACCCCTAAATCCCCAATTACATGCGGGTGCCTCAGAAATTGTGATTTCTATATCAATTGGCGATATTCCAACTTCGGTTTCGATTCGCTCAAACAGTAAATGAATAAGACTTTTCTTCGCATCTACAGAGCGACCTTCCATCATTGATATTTCAATCACTGTATAGGCATCTGTTCTTCCTTCTGGATAAAAATAGTCCTCTTTATCCATTGGGATGAATCTGTGAGCGCGTTTATTGTCAGGAAATGAAATAGCATCAACCATGCACTGATTAATGACATCTGAGAGCTTCGCCCTAATTGGGTTGAGCTTTTCATTTATGCCGTAGATGCGGATCATTGTTTTTCCTTTTACGTATAACAGCTGATTATGTGGACGGCACGAATATCGTGATATGTGGCTGGCGCCAATATTGCGATATGTAGCCATTTGTTCTACTCTTGTTCTCCATCGAGCCGGCAGACACGGAGGTATGCCCATGTCCGATCGAGATCACACCCCCGAGGACCCGCGCGTGGCGCGCTTCTGGCGTGCCTATTTTGAGACGCTGCGCCTGTTCCGTATCCCCGAGAAGGCGCGGCCGTGGTATCGACGCCATGCCGAGTCCTTCATGCGGTCTTGTCCTGATCTGCGATTGCGCGAGCATTCGGCGGAGACAGTCACCCGCTGGCTGGAGGCGCAGGGTCGCGACCCGCTGACGCAGGACTGGCGGTTTCGTCAGCAGGCGGACGCCTTGCGTTTGCTGTTTGCCCAGCACCTCCGGCTGGAATGGGCGGCCGGGTTTGACTGGGATGCCTGGATTCAGGGCAGTGCGGCACTTGGGTCCGACCACCCTACCCTGGCGCGTACCTACGAGATGATCGACAAGGCAGTCGCTGTTGCGGACAACCCGCTGGGTGCGCGCTTCCCGGATCATTACCGGCGTTTTCTGGCGGTGATGCGTACCCGGGGGTATTCGGTGAACACCGAGAAGACATACCTCGGCTGGGTGAATCGTTACATCCTGTTTCATGGAGCCAAGGATCCCTTTGTCGGCGCCGAGCGAGCGGTTGCCTCTTTTTTAGAGCATCTGGCGTTGAAACGCAAAGTAGCCAGCGCCACCCAGGCGCAGGCACTGAATGCACTGGTTTTTATCTTTGCTCAGGTGCTGGAGCGGCCGTTGGGAGAAATTGGTTCTTTTCGCCACGCCAACCGGCCGCGGCGGCTGCCTACGGTGTTGAGCCAGGCTGAGGTTCAGACGTTGTTCAGGCATCTGCACGGGCGCTCGTCGCTAATGATCAGATTGATGTACGGCACCGGGCTGCGCGTGATGGAATGCGTTCGCCTGCGCGTGATGGAACTGGATTTCGACTATCGCCAGATCATTGTGCGCATGGGCAAGGGCGGCAAGGATCGCAGCGTGCCTATGCCCGAGATCCTGCAGCCCTTGCTGGAAAGTCAGGTTGCCGCGGTCGAGGCGCTGCATGCACGCGACCTGGCGGCGGGCTTTGGTGCGGTCTACCTGCCGGATGCGCTCGCGCGCAAGTATCCCAACGCCGACACGGAATTACGCTGGCAGTATCTGTTCCCGGCGAGCCGGATCGCGCAGGATCCACGCACCGGGGTGATGCGCCGGCATCACATCCATCAGTCCGTCGTACAAAAAGCAGTCCGTGCCGCCGCCCGCCAGGCTGGCATCTGCAAACGGGTGACCAGTCATACCCTGCGTCATTCCTTTGCCACGCATCTGATCCAGTCGGGTTCCGACATACGCACCGTGCAGACATTGCTCGGGCACGCGGATGTGAGCACCACCATGATCTATACCCATGTTGCGGGGATCGGCAGCCAGGGGACTAAAAGCCCACTGGACCGCTTGTAGGCGGAGGCTCGAAGCACCGCCCTACCCATTGGATGATGGCGGCGAATGCTGCCTGGTTGCACCCTGAGCTTGGGTTCTCGTCCTTTCCATAGTCCACAAATAAAAAAGCCGCCCAGCGGGCGGCTTTTTTCGGTTTGGCGGAGAGGGAGGGATTCGAACCCTCGGACCCCGCAAGGGGTCAACGCATTTCGAGTGCGTCCCATTCGGCCACTCTGGCACCTCTCCAATAAACTGTCTTACCAACTGACTTCCGAACTTGTGTCCCCGGTCGGGATTGATTCGGGCTTTGCCCTCACCCCTGCGGGGCGTCGTCGCTACGCTCCAACGTCCTGCGGCGCTGCGCGCCTGGTCGAACCCTCGGACCCCGCAAGGGGTCAACGCATTTCGAGTGCGTCCCATTCGGCCACTCTGGCACCTCTCCAATAAACTCTTTTCTACTGCATCGCTGGCAGCCATCCCTGGAGCGCACCCAGCCCGGCCTTCCCTGGCCGGGCCTTCGGGCTGCTGCGTTTGCCCACCGGGCAAACGGTCAGACCTCACCCACTCTGGCACCTCTCCAATAAAACTCTTATCTGCTGCATCACTGGCAGCCGTCCCTGGTACCTACCAGCCCGCGGGGCGTCGATTCTAACGGATTGGCCACTGGACTCACAGTACCCTGAAGCGGGCGGTCTGTGCCGGGAGGTCGACACCGGTCAGTGAGAGACGCAGGGTCTGGTCCAGTTCCATGCCTTCCTGCAGGCGTATCTTGGTCTCGAAGGCGAGCTCGGGGATGATGATGGCGGCCTTGCGCCCCTCCAGGCCGACCACCACGGCATCGCCTTCCCACTTGGGGTTGCGCTGCAGGTAGACCAGTTTCCAGTGCAGGTTCGAGTTGCGCTCGCTGCGACGGATGATGCCGGTGACCGCGTTGGCGGCGGCGATGCGTTCGGCAATCTGTTCCTGTGCCAGGGGCTCGCCACCGGTGACCAGTGCACGCAGCTGCTGATGGGTGACCAGGTCCTGGTAACGGCGCAGCGGGCTGGTGGTGCGGCTGTAGGCCTCGAGACCCAGGCCGGCATGCAGGCCGGGTTCAAGCACCGTCTTGCTGGCCTTGAAGAAGCGGCGGTAGGCGAAGCTCTCGGCCATGCTGCTGGGTTGCTCGGACTTGTCCGGTGGCGGCTGGATGGCATAGGGGATGGCCAGGCCCTCGGCGAGGGCCAGCCGTGCCACGGCCTCGCCGGCCATCAGCATGGCATCGGTCACCAGTGACCGGGAGTCGAGTCGCGGCAATGGGCGGATCACCACCTCGCCGTCGATCACCCGGATGCTCACCTCCGGCAGATTGATGCTGGCCGCGCCCCGCGCCTTGCGTGCGGCGCGGAAATCGTCGGTGATTGCGCGCAGCCTGCCCAGATCGCCCTCGTCGAGCATGGACTCGGCCGCCTCGTAGGTGGTGCGGGTGACGCGAACGCGGCTGGGCACCACCTCGATGTCGCCGAGCTCACCGTCCGCATAGCGGAACCCGATGGACAGGGCCGGCGATTCCTCGGCCAGCCCGAGACCGAGCTGGTGGGTGACCGCGGGCGGCAGCATGGGATGGATGGCCTCCGGCAGGTAGAGGTTGGCACTGCGCTCGCGGGCGGCGAGGTCGAGCTCGCTGTCGGGCGTGACCAGCGCGGCAACGTCGGCGACATGCACCCAGACGCGGTCGCCGTCGACACTGATGGCGTCGTCCGGGTCCTGGTTGCCCTCGTCGTCGATGGCGAAGGCCGGCAGATGGGTGAGGTCCACCCGCTTCTCCGCCGGCAGCTCGGGGACACTCAGCGCCGGCGCACCGAGCTGGGCGCCCTCGCGCCCGGGGTGGGGGTTGTGCTCGGCATCCCAGTAACCGCAGCGCACCAGGAAACGGTGTGCGCTCTCCGGGTTCTCGGCCACCTCGAAGGTCTGCAGGATGCGGCTGTGCTCGCTGGTACCCAGCGCCACCCGCTCCACCTCGGCCAGGCGCTTGCGGTCGCCATCCTCCAGCTCGCCGGCCTCCACACGGGCGATGAACGCGTTCCACTCGCGCTCGGCATTCAGCTTTGCGTCGCGCTGGGCCTGCTCGCCCTCGACCTGCGCGGCGCTGCGCGGAATGATCCGCTCGGGGGTGCCCTCGAAATACAGGCCGTCGGCCACCAGCTGCCAGGCGCCCCAGGCACTGGCCGGTGTGAATTCGCCGTACAGCAGCTCGGCGAGATCGGCCAGCGTGGCCTCCTCGCCCTCGAGCAGCTCCCAGGCCTCGTCGATGGCCGGCGTGCCCGCATCGAGCGCCGCCAGGCTGCTCACCGGCCCCGGGTGCAGGGGCGTGATGTCCTTGTCCCGCACCCGCTTGTTCTTGCCGGCCGGCAGGGCAATCTCGATCTTGTCGGCGATGGCGACAACCTGCGCCGGGCTGGATTTGTAGAGCACGAGACTGCCTGGGCTGAGTTTGAAATCGGGCACGAAAACTCCGGGTTTTGTCGGACGGCGAATCCGCTATGATACCGTCCTGATGAACACTTCGGACATTCCAAGAAACCCCTCTGTCTTTGCGCGTGTGCTGTACTGGCTGTCCGGCTGGCTGCGCTGCCGCATCATCAACGGCAACAACGGCGAGCCCTATCTGGAGCGTTACGCACTGCTGCGCCTGCCCGGCGGCAGGCGTCTCTACCTGCACCGCTTTCTCGACAGCGATCCCGACCGCGGACTACATGACCACCCCTGGACCCATGCCTTGGGGCTGGTGCTGTGTGGCGGCTACAAGGAGCTGCGCCTGGAACAGCAGGCAGCCGGACCGGCGGTGGTGGAACGCACCCTGCGCCCCGGTGCCCTCAACCGCATCAGCGGCCACGACTTTCACCGCATCGTGCTGCCGGAGAAACGCGAGGCGTGGACCCTGTTCATGCATACCCCCAAGGTGAAGAACTGGGGTTTCCTGACCCTCGGCGCGAACGGTGAGCAGCACTATCAGGACCACGATGCAGTCACCAACGAGGACAGCCATGTGCAGTGGTGGCGCACCTCACCGCGTGGACGTAGCCAGAAACGCACGCCGCTGCGCAGCTGAACAGATCCGCGAACCTCTACCCCCACCGGAACCGCGACCATGAACAACGACTGGCAAGCCTTCCTGCAAGAACATACCGACCTGGCGAGCGCCCCGCTGTTGCCGGACTGCGCCCTCAGCGACCTGTCCCATCTCGGCCTGATCCGCGCCAGCGGCGCCGATGTGCGCGACTTTCTGCAGGGCCAGCTGACCAGCGACATCCGCCAGGTGGACGCGAACCATTCCCAGATGAGCAGCTACTGCAGCCCCAAGGGGCGCATGCTGGCCACCTTCCGCCTGTTCCAGCGCGGTGACGACATCTACCTGCAGCTGCCGCGGGAGGTGCTGCCGGCCATACTCAAGCGTCTGCGCATGTTCGTGCTGCGCGCCCAGGTGACGCTCGATGACGCCAGTGACGAGCTGGTCAGTGTCGGACTCGCCGGCGACTGCGCCGAGTCGCTGCTGCCGGGGCCGGCCCCGACGGCCGACAACGGCGTCAGCCAGACGGGCGAATTCACTGTGATCCGTATCCCCGGCGATCGGCCGCGTTTCGAGCTGATCGCCCCCGCCGCGGCAATGCAGGAATTCTGGACCCGGGCCGCCGCCACCGCCACGCCGGCCTCACCTGACAGCTGGCCGCTGCTCGATATCCGCGCCGGCCTGCCCACGGTGGTCAGCGAGACCGCCGAGGCCTTCGTGCCACAGATGGCCAATCTGCAACTGGTCGATGGCGTGAGCTTCACCAAGGGCTGCTACACCGGGCAGGAGATCGTCGCCCGCATGCAGTACCTGGGGAAACTGAAACGCCGCATGTACCGCGTCCGCATCCCTGGCGACCGCTGCCCGCAGCCTGGCGAGGAGCTTTTCTCCGCCAGCAGCGAATCCGGCCAGGGGGCCGGTCGGGTGGTCGATGCCAGGCCATCGCCCGATGGCGGCTGCGAGGCATTGGCAGTGATCCAGATCAGCAGTGCCGAACAGAACGATCTCCACCTCGGCAGTGCCGACGGTCCGGCACTGGTGATCGAGGACCTGCCCTACGCCTTTGCCA
>JANTHH010000166.1 GCA_024762485.1 Chromatiales bacterium | reverse complement strand
CAATGCGGTCAGCGGGTCGCCGACTGGCGGCCGCTGGCCGTGCAGTGGGAAGAGGATCCGGAGCGACCCTGGACCTGCCCCGGCTGTGGAGCGCAAGCCCTGCTGCCACAACTGCGCTGGCGCCAGCACGTGGCATTCGGTCGTCTGCTGGTGGAGATCCACAGCGTCTTCCCCGGCGAGGCGGTGCCGGGGGAGCGGCTGCTGTCGCGGCTGGGCGAGGCCGGCGGCGGCACCTGGGACTACGGCTGGTCGGGCAGCAGCGGGGACTGAGTCAGTCGTCTGAGCCGGTGCCGGGAGCGGCGGCGATGACGCAGCGGTTCTTGCCGGCGGACTTGGCCTGGTACAGGGCCTGGTCCGCCTGTTCGAACACCCGGTCGGGATGCTCGTCCGCGGTGAAACATGCAATACCACCGGAGACCGTCAGTGCGACCGGCTTGTTGTTCGAATGCAGGCCGGCATTGGCCACCGCCTCGCGCATCTGTTCGGCCACCACCAGGGCCGCCTCCGGGTCGGCACCGGGCAGCAGGACCACGAACTCCTCACCACCGTAGCGGGCGATGAAATCGGTCTCGCGCAGGCGGCTGGCCAGCAGGTCGGCCACCACCTTGAGCGCCTTGTCGCCGGCCTTGTGGCCGAGGTTGTCGTTGATCTTCTTGAAGTTGTCCAGGTCCCACACCACCAGCGACAGATCGCCGCCGAAGCGCTTGAGGCGGGCGATTTCCTCGGCCACACGGTCGTCGTAGGCACGCCGGTTGGGCAACCCGGTCAGCGCATCGCGGAAGGCCTGTTCCTCGGTCTCCGCCAGGCGGCGGCGCAGGCGTGCGGCCTCGGCCTCCAGTTCGGCCATGGACTGGCGCAGGCGGACATCGTCACGGTCGGCCGCCTGATGGCGGGTCGCGTCGTCACTGAGGTGGCGTTCCACCTGCTGCTGGATGCGATCGAGGCTGTCGGTGACCATCACCACCAGCTGGTCGAGATCGCGGCTGTCCTGCAGGCTGCCGGAGATATCACCCACCTCGGCACGCACCGTATCACCGAGCACCTGGCCGCTGTCGCGCGATGCCTGACGCCGCTCCGAGCCGCTGTTGATGTGCTGATCGATGCTCGCCAGGCGGGCGGTGAGGCCGGCAAGGAAATCACCCGCCGCCTTGACCCGGTTGTCGGCGCTGCGCATCACCTCCAGCACCAGGTCGCTGAGACGTTCCACCACGCCGACCCAGGCATCGTCGGGCACATCGCCACTCAGCTGGCTGCTGAGACCAGCGATCTCCTCCTGCAATGACGGTGGCCAGTCCACCTTGTCGAGCAGGCCGGCGACCGTCTGGTTGGGCGCGGAGGCTGCATCGCCCTTGCCACCGAGCAGGCGCCCGAACAGGCCACCGCCCCTGGCACCGCTGTCGCTGGCCGAGTCGTCGGCAACGCCGGCCTGTCCGAGCAGCCCGAGCAGCTCGTCGACCAGGAGGTCGCTGACATCGGCCGGTGACTTGCAGAGCTTTTCCCACAGCGCGAGGGCCTTCTTCTGCTGGCGCCCGCCGAGTGCCGTGCGGCCGACCAAACGCTCAAAGGGGTCGGCCGCCGGCGCCTGATCCTGGGCCTTGACCAGTTCGTCGCTGAACTCGGCAAGACGCTGCTCCAGCTGTGGGCTGTAGCCGTCCTTGACCGCGGCGCGTAGCCGCTTGAGATGGGGGTCGAGCAGTGGATCCAGGCCACCGGTGGCCGCGCACACGCGGATGATGGTGCGGCAAAGGGTCTGCTCGGCCTCGGCATGGCGACGACCATCCTCCTCCTGCTGCACCGCCAGCTGCTGGAAGCGTTTTTGCCAATCTTCGGAGGACTGATCCGCCATCAGCTCCCCTCAGGCCGCCTTGACCATGTTGTCGGGGAGGGTGATCTCGATGCCCACTGGCAGGTGGTCCGAGAGGGGATAGTCGAGCACCTGCGCCTTGGTGATTTCCAGACTTGGCGAGACCAGGATATGGTCGATCTTGCGGTTCGGGCGCCAACTGGGGAAGGTCGCCTGACCGTGGGCCGACTGATTCAGGCCCATGGTTTCGATAAAGCGGCGCAACTCCTCTGAATCACAGCCGGTGTTCAGGTCGCCCATGACCACCAGATTGGGATAGCCGCTGAGCAGGTCGCGCACGAAGTCGAGCTGGCGGCTGCGCGCCCGGCGGCTCAACGCCAAGTGCAGGGTACACACCGCCAGCCTCTGCTCGTTCCCGCCGAACTCCAGTAGCATGGCCCCGCGACCGGGCGCGGCCGGCAGGCGGTGGGTGGTGACCCTGACCGGGCGGATGCGGGTGAGGAAACCATTGCTGTGACGCGCCAGCATGCCGATGTTGCGATTGACCTGGTGATACCAATGGGGAAAGCCGGCACGGTTGGCCAGGTACTCGGTGATATCGACGAAGCCGCTGCGCAGGCTGCCCGCATCCACCTCCTGCAGGGCCACCATGTCGTACTGGCGCAGCATCTCGGCGATCATGTTGAGGTTGTGCAGGCGCGTGCGATGCGGCAGCACGTGTTTCCAGCTCTTGGTGAGGTAGTCACGGTACTGCCGGGTATCGACACCGACCTGGACGTTGTAGCTGAGAACACGCAGGGTGCGGGGCAGACTCTCCGGCCCCACGCCATTACCCGCATGATTGTGCACCAGGGTCTGCAAAGGCCCGTCTCTCCTATTTGCTGCCGGCGGCGGCCTGCCGCTCCTTCAGCACCTTATCGACCAGGTAGTCCACAACTTCAGGAAACTGTGCATAGCTCTTGAGGCCCGGTCCGCTGCGGTAGCGCCCATCCACGAACAGTACCGGCACGCCGCGCACGTCGTACCGGGTCATCAGCTCATGGGCCTGGTTGAGGCCGGCCTGCACCTGGGGCGCCCGCATGGCCGAGCGGAAGGTCTCGCGGTCCACCCCCTTGCCCGCGAGGAAGTCCTCGAGCTCCTTTTGTGAGCTCAGCCGCTTCTTGTCCACGTGCATTGCCTTGAAGATGTCTTCGTGAACCCGCTCCAGCTCACCCATCAGCTGCAACGCATAGTAGGCGCGGGCATGCAGCTGGGCTGCGCCCCGAAAGAGTATCGGCACACGGACGAACTTGACGTTGTCCGGCTTGTGCTTGAGCCAGGCCACCATGTGCGGTTCCAGTCGATAGCAATGGGGGCAGCCGTACCAGAAGAACTCCACCACCTCGACTTCGTCGCCGCTGCCGACTGGCGGGGCGGGCTCGATGGCGAGATAGCCGACCCCTTCCTTGAATTCGGCAGCCGGTAGTGCCGAGACACCGAAGGCGAGGAACAGGATGAACAGGCTGGCGATTTTTTTCATGGCACTTATCCTGGCTGAATCAAAAATGTGTTCTGTCCGACTCGATGATAGTCACAGAGTTCCACAACAAGGATGTGGCAACAAGTACAAAAAAAGGCGGCCGAGGCCGCCTTTATTCAGTACCGATGACTTGCCACGATCGGGATCAGTGCAGGCCCTGCACATACTGTGCAACGGCCGCGATCTCGGCATCGGTCATCTTGCCGGCGATGCTGCGCATCATCTTGCCGGCATCGTTGGCGCGGGCACCGGAGCGGAAGTCCTTCAATGCCTTGGCGACGTAGTCGGCATGCTGGCCGCTCAGCCGGGGGAACTTGGCCTGGGCATTACCCATTCCGGTCGGACCATGACAGCCCGCACAGGCCGGCACACCGCTGGCCGCATTGCCGGCGCGGTAGAGGGCCTGCCCAGCTTCGAGCATGTCTTTGGCCGTGGTCCCCAGCTGGGTCTTCTTGGTGGAGAAAAACGCCGCGAGGTCATCCACGTCCTGCTCGCTGAGCGGGGCTGCCATGGCGCTCATGGTGGCATCCTTACGGGCGCCGCCCTTGAAGTCATGCAGCTGCTTGGCGATATAGTTGGCATGCTGACCAGCCAGTTTCGGCCAAGCCGGGTTCATGCTGTTGCCGTCGGCACCGTGACAACCGGCACAGGTGGCAGACTTGGTTTGGCCAGCGGTGGCATCACCGGCGGCGCTGGCATTACCGGCAACCGCGAGGGCGCCGAGAGAGACGATCAGAAGCAGCTTCTTCATACTGATACCCAACTACAGACTGAGGTTGATAGACAAAAGAAGGGCGCCCACAGGGGCACCCTTCTGGTACAGGAATTTCACCGATAATTATTTCAGCCCGGCGTAATATGCCGCCAGATTGGCAATATCCGCGTCGGTCAGACCGGCAGACATGGCATTCATGGTGGGGTCGGTACGGCTCTTGTCACGGAATGCCTTCATCTGCTTTGCCAGGTAGGCCTCCTTCTGGCCCGCCAGGTTCGGGTAGGTGGGCACGGCGCTGACACCTGCAGCACCGTGACAACCGGCACACATGGCCGATTTCGCCTTGCCTGCAGCCGCATCACCTGCAGCCTGTGCAGCGGTGAAGCCGCCCGCCATCATCAAACCAACTACGCCAATCGCTAGTTTTTTCATTGTTAAAACTCCTGCTTTTCAGCCAGTTTTCAACGAGTCGGGACGATATTTGTGGCCCGGCTGCCCTAATAACGCCGCGAATCCTAGCAGAAACAGGGGTTACGGGCAATTTACCGCGGCTCAATGGCCGCCGGGCGACATTCGTCTCGACGCCTGCACATGGAGACCATGCACGACACGGACGAGTTCCCCCCCGGATCCTCGCGGCTCGGGGACAGGGCGATATTTTCCTTTGATTACAATTACCTGGAAGCAGGTCAGTGGGGAAATTTTTCTGCGTAGCGGGCCACCCACTCGGAGGCCGCCTCAGCTGCCGTCAGATTGCGCCCCTCGCGTTGTGCCGTCCGCTGCCGGTAATCCTCGATGTGGCATACCTGCTCCACCATGCGCATGGTGTAGGCCGTTGCCGCATCCTCGAATCGCACCCCGACCTGATAGCCGCCCGCTTCGCTGTGACACCAGGTGACGACCCCTTCGGCATGGAAATCGCGGCCCTGTACGGGGATGGTCAGCCGCACACGTAAACCACAGTCCATGGGCTGCCCGGCATGGAAACACACCCCACCCTCCGAGATGTTCTCGAGCTGCTGGGGATGTTCGGCCTCATCACCCTGGACCGCGCAAGTGATGGGCATACTGGTTGGATGACGGATAAATCTTCTCATCGACCCTCTCCCTGACATCGCAGTGGGCGATGCCGGACTCGACCCTTCAGGGATAGGTTTAGCTCATGGAGGTGATCTCTGCAGGGGTCAGCGGACGGTACGCCCCCGGGGCGAGGTCCGGATCCAGCACGATCGACCCCACCTGTTCGCGGTGCAGTGCCAGCACCCGGTTGCCCACCGCCGCCATCATGCGCTTGACCTGGTGGTAACGTCCCTCGGTGAGCGTCAGGCGGCAGCAGGTGGGAGAAATCATCTCGAGGCCAGCCGGCTGGCATGGCCGGGATTCGCGGCGCAGGCTCACGCCTGACCGGAGTCTTACGGCGGCCTCCTCATCCAGCGGCATCGCCAGCTCGACCCTGTAGGTTTTGGGGCATCGACGGCGCGGCGAGGTCACCCGGTGCGACCAGGCCCCATCGTCGCTCACCAGCAGCAGCCCGGTGGTGTCGATATCGAGCCGTCCGACCAGGTGCAGCGACGCCCTGCGCGGTTCATCCAGCAGATCCAGCGCGCAGGGATGCAGGCTGTCTTCGCGTGCGCTGACCACCCCCGCCGGCTTGTTCAGCATGAAGTAGCGCGGCCCGTCGAGTTGCAGCGGACAGCCACCGAGCGAGACCAGATCCGTGGCGGCCAGGGAGAGGGCCGCACGCCGCTGCACGACCCCGTTGACCGCGACCTCGCCACCCCGGATCGCCCGCTGCGCCCCGGAACGACTCAGACCGCTGGCCTGGCTGACATACCGGTCAAGCCGCATATCGCGGTCTAAGCAGGCAGGGGGACATCGGTTACACTCCACACCGTGGTCATCGAATCAGGTTCATCATGCGTTTTCATCAGCTGCCACCCGGCACCCGTTTCCTCTACAAGGGCGTGTCTTACGTCAAGACCAACACGCTCACCGCCACCCCCGAAGCCGGCGGCAAGGCGGCCATCATCCCCCGTTCCGCCGA
>JANTHH010000165.1 GCA_024762485.1 Chromatiales bacterium | reverse complement strand
GCCATGGCACCGATGACGATCTCCTTGGCGATGAAGCCGAACACCAGCGCCACCGTCCCCTGCCAGTCGATACCCAGTGGATCGAACAACGGGGCGAATGACTGGCCGGCCAGACCCGCCCAGGTGTCCGGGCCAGCGGGGGTGGCGTCCGGCGGCATATGGGTAAGGAACCACACCAGCACCACGCCGATCATGATCAGCGTCGCGGCGCGATAGAGAAAATCCTTCAGCTCCTGCCAGCTGCGCAGTGCCACGCTGCTGACGGTCGGCAGGCGGTAGGGCGGTATCTCCATGATGAAGGGCTCGGGCTTGCCTGCGATGCCGCCGATCTTCAGCAGCAGGCCGATCAGCAGCACTGCCATGAAGCTGCCGAGATAGAGCCCGAACAATATCCAGGGTGCCACCGCCGGCGCGAACAGGATGCCGATGAGAAACACGAACACCTGCAGTCGTGCGCTGCACAGGGTGAAGGGGATCAGCAGCATGGTGACGATGCGGCTGTAGTGGCTGGACAGTATCCGCGTGCCCATCACCGCCGGCACATTGCAGCCAAAACCCAGCAGCAGGCTGATGAAGGCCTTGCCGTCGAGCCCCAGGTGGTGCATCAACCGGTCCATCAGAAACGCCGCGCGGGCCATGTAACCACTGTCCTCGATCAAGGACATGAAGAGGAAGAACAGCGCGATCAGAGGGAAGAAGGAGGCCACCACGCCGATGCCCTGCCAGACACCGTCGAATACCAGGCTCTGTACCCAGCCGGGCCAGTGGGCGACGAAGGGCAGGGCACGCAGGCTGGCCTCCACGCTGTCAAAGGTGTTGGCGAGCAAGTCCTGCAGTGGGGTGCCGAGGCCGTAGATGGCCTGGAACAGGACGAGCATGATCAGCAGGAACAGCGGCAGGCCGAACCAGCGGTGCATCAGGATCCGGTCGAGAAATTCGCTCAGCGCATCGGGCGGCGTCGGGCGCTCCTCGGTGGCCTCCAGTACCAGGCCGCGAGCGGCATTGAAGCGGCAGCGGGCACAGGTGATGGGGATCTCGGCATGGGTGGCCTGCTGCACCCGCTCGCGCCAGTCGGCAGCGGCCTGCTTGAGTTCGGGGTCGGCGGTGAGCTTGTCGGGCTCGGGCTCCTCCAGCAGGCGCATGGCCAGGAAACTGTCATCCAGTCGTGACGCCGGGTGTTCCAGGCTGAGCTTGCGCGCCAGGTCCTTGACCGCCTCCTCCAGCACCGGTGGGCAGGAGATGTGGGGTGGCCGGGTGCGCTCGGGCTCGTGGATCACCTGGTAGAGGGTGTTGAGCAGCTCCGGTACGCCCTCGCCGGTGCGCGCCGAGATGGGCACCACCGGCACCCCGAGGTGTGACGACAAGGCCGCGAGATCAAGCTCGATACCCTGGCGGCGCGCCTCGTCCATCATGTTCACCGCCACCACCATGGGCAGGCCGCTCATCGCCATCTGCAGGGTGAGGCCGAGGCCGCGGTAGAGGTTGCGGGCATCCAGCAGGTTGAGCACCACGTCGGGCGGGTCGTGCAGGATGTAATCGCGCACCACCTTCTCTTCTTCGGTGACCGGCGACAGGGCGTAGGCGCCGGGCAGATCGACCAGCTCCACCTGGTACTCGCCGAGGGTGAACTCGCCGGTGCGTTTCTCCACCGACACCCCTGGCCAGTTGCCGGTACTCTGGGTGGCGCCGGTGAGGCGGTTGAACAGGGTGGTCTTGCCGGTGTTGGGGATGGCGCTGAGCGCGACGGTGACTCGCTCAGCCATGGGCTGGCTCCTGCGGGCTGACGATGACCTTGCCGGCCTCACCACGCCCCAGGGTGATCACCTGCCCGGCGTCATCGATGCGCAGTTGCAGCGGCCAACCGAGCACGGATTCGATATGCAGCGTCGTGCCCGGCTGAACCCCGAGCTTGCGCATGCGCTGGCGGAAGGTCGCGCCACCCAGCAGTCGGCGCACCTTCACGAGCGGGCTTGCCTTGCGGTCGATGAGGGACAGCGGCAGTGCCACGGACTTGCACTCGAGCTGGCGCAGGTCGTCACTGCGCAGGGCGATGGACTGGCCGCCGTCGATGCTCACCTCGAGGGTGCGGCCGAAGGGTGCGACACGCACCACCTCCAGCTCACTGCCGGGCAGGACGCCCATCTGCGCCAGGCGCTGGGCGACCTTGGGGTTCGGGCCCAGGCCCTGAATCTGACATTCGCAACCGGGGAGTAGCTGCGGGTCCTGATGGTTGCTCATGATGGGGACGCGATGTGGCTGGTCTTTCGTTGATCCGAGCACAAGGCATGCCGGACGGTCAAGCGGTTGGCCCATTTCGATCTGTCCACTCAGCGTCGTGACTGGCCGCGGCCGGGCTGACCACCACGCTGCACACAGCGCTGGAAGGCGGGCAGGTGGTGATCACGGGATGCCGCCTGCAGTCGCTGAAATACCTCGATCACGTCGGGCTCGCTCACCATCGCCAGCAGACGATCATAGAGAGCGACATTCTCGATCTCCGCCGCCACACCTGTCTGACAGGCCTCGAGCAGACTGGCAGGCGCCTCGATCCGCGCCGGGTCCGGCGCTGGCGGCACGGGGATGTGGTGCGCCGCGTAGAGCGGCAGCAGCAGGTCGATGTGCGTCTGCTCCGCCTCGACGATATTGCTGAAGGGTCGCACTTCGCCGAAGCGTTCGATGATCTTGCGGTAGGTGTCACGGGCCTTGTATTCGTCCATCAGCGCGGCGTTCAGCGCATCGGCCAGGTGCTGGTCGTGTGATTGCGGGCTCATCGGTGTCTCCAGCGGGAATCGGTCATCTCTGGCGAGATGCGCCAGGCACATGATAGACGCAGCCATCGGCATTGCCATTGACCGATGTCAGTGTCGGGGCGCGGCGCGCAACGCACAATGGACAGCGAGTTTCCCGTGGCGCAAGACGCGCCACCAAAATCGACAGCGTGCACTGAGGAATCCAGGATGGATTCATTCAGAGCTTCCCTCATTCAGAGCTTCCCTTAGGAGTCGACATGCTGACCTTCGGACCCGTTCCATCGCGCCGTCTCGGACGCAGTCTGGGCATCAACAACATCCCGCCGAAGTCCTGCAGTTACTCCTGTGTCTATTGCCAGGTGGGGCCGACCGCCCATACCGAGCTGGCGCGCCGCGCCTTCTATCCGCCACAACAGATCGCCGATACGGTGGCCCAGCACCTGCAACAGTTGGCGAGCCGGGACGAGTTGGTGGACTACCTCACCTTCGTGCCCGATGGCGAGCCGACACTCGATATCCATCTGGCCGAGACCATCGGCCTGCTCAAGCCGCTGGGCATCCCCATCGCCGTCATCTCCAATGCCTCGCTGATCTGGCGCGAGGAGGTGCGCGAGACCCTTGCGCAGGCCGACTGGGTGTCACTGAAGGTGGATGCCATCGACGATGCGCTGTGGCGACAGGTCAATCAACCCGATGCTGCGCTCGACCACCAGGCGATCCTTGATGGCATAGGTCTGTTTGCAAAGCACTACAAGGGCATACTCGCCACCGAGACCATGCTGGTGCGCGGCCTCAATGATACGGATGAGGCGGCAGCGGCCATGGCGACCTATCTCGGCGATCTGGCGACTGACATGCGCCATTACCTGTCGGTGCCGATCCGCCCGCCGGCCGAACCCCAGGTGCAGGTGCCGGACGAGGCCACGCTGACCCGCTATTATCAGATAGTCAGCCAGCAGGTGGCGCATCTCGAGATCACGGCCGGCTACGAGGGCGACACCTTCGGCTACACCGGTGACTCGGCGGCCGACCTGCTGGGCATCACCGCCGTGCACCCGATGCGCGAACAGGCGGTTCGAGAGCTGCTGGCAAGAAATGGCGATGACTGGTCCGTGGTCGAGCAGTTGCTGGAGACGGGTAAGCTGCGACAGACCGATTATGACGGCAAGCGTTTCTATATCCGCCGCATGCCGTCACACCCGAACCGGGAAGAAACACATGGGCATGATGATACATAGCCTGTTACGACGACTTACCGCCAGCGCCTGGCCCGGCATGTGGATTTGTCTGCTGCTGGGCCTGCCGCTGGTGTCTGCAGCCGAAGGGGGAAACATGTCTTTTACGATTACCTCTGCCGCCTTTGAAGAGGGTGGCCTGATACCGAGTCGATACACCTGCAACGGTGAGGACATCTCGCCACCCCTGAGTTGGCGCGGGGTCCCTGACGGTACCGCCAGCCTGGTGCTGATCGTCGATGACCCCGACGCCCCGGACCCGGCGGCACCCCGCATGACCTGGGTGCACTGGCTGGTCTACAACCTGCCACCGGACAGCGACGGCCTGCCCGAGGCGGTGAGCGAGGCCGGATTGCCCGAAGGTGCCCGGCTCGGCATCAACGACTTCAAGCGCACCCGCTATGGCGGGCCCTGCCCACCGATCGGTCAGCACCGTTATTTCTTCAAGCTGTATGCGCTGGATACCCTGTTGCCGGACCTGGGTGCTGTGCACAAGCCGGCATTGCTGCAGGCCATGGACGGGCACGTGCTGGCCGAGACCCAGTTGCTCGGTCGCTATCCCTGAGTGCCTGGCCCCGATAGGACGGGGCCCGGGGCTGCCGGGTAAGGCTCCATCTTTTCGGCATCGTGTCTGATCTGCTGTGCACACACAGTGGCGCATGAAGGGCGCGTTGCCACCATAACGTAGAGGCCCCCAGTCGCCGGCCTGCACCCGCCTCAGCCAAAGGGCAGTTCGTGATTGAGCCCGTCCTTGGCGGCGATGCGTCCCAGGCGGCGCGCTTTTTGTGGGCCGTCGGGCAGGCGCCGGGCGAATGCTGCGGCGCGCCGCAGGTCACGGGTCTTGTGCTCGTGATACTTGGCCAGGCGCTCGCTGGCCTCGGTATCACCGTTTTCCGCCAGGGATTCGAGCAGTTCACAGGCTGCCGTCACCGCACCGTCACGTAGCCGCAGGCGTGCCAGCAGGTTCTGGTCGGCCGGTACCAGATCGTCGAGCGCGTCCTCGAGCAGCCGGCGTGCCCGCTGAGGCTCATCCTGCCGCAGCCAGGCGCGTGCGATGCGGCCACTATCGGCAGCCCAGTCCTGTGGTGATTCATGCACCCGCGCCAGGGTGTCGTGCAGACTCAGCAGGGTGACCAGGTCCTGGCGATTGTGGTCGAGCACGGCAGGCAGGCGACCGGCATCGCCCTGTTGCAGGTGCGCCAGCCAGGCGGCTGGCGCCTCGCTGCCAGGCAGGTCATGCTGGCGGGTGATCCCGAGCAAGCGACCTTCGACAGTCGCCAGGCGACAGTCCGGCCAGCGGCCGTCGAAACAACGCCGTACGCCGTGCAGCAGGTCGAGATGGGGACGTTCCCAGGCCTCCGGGGCAACACCAGCGAGCCGGCTGCGGGTCTTCAGCAGGGGCAGGTCGAAACTCTTGCCGTTGTAGCTGATCAGGCCGGTGTCCGGACCCAGCCAGTCGAGTGCCTGTTCGAGCATGGCGCGTTCGCCGGCGAAGCGGCTGATCAAATACTGACGGACCACCAGCTTCTCTCCCTGCACGCGGGCCATACCGAGCAGGAAGGCGAGGGTGCCGCTGCCGCCCGCCAGGCCGGTGGTCTCGGTGTCGATGCACACCCACTCGTTGGCGTGGAGCTTTGCGGCCTCCGGCAACGCGGGGTGCGGCAGCACGGAAATCTCGTGCGGCGGGTGAGAGAGGGGGTGTTGCCGCTCGATCAACAGCAGGCCGGCAGCGAGTATCCGTCCCCCCGTGCGGCGGGCCAATTCCTGATCGTCGACCGGGGGCTGCCGTGTGGCACTGCGTCCCCGGCCATGCCGACGGGCGTGCTGGAGGCGGGCGAGACGGGTGGACAGAGCGTCCCCATCACCTGCCGGTGCTGTATCCGGCAGATTGTCTGCGGCAATGCCGCCGGCCTCGCGGCGCAATGTCTGCAGGCGTCGGTTCAGATCCATCCGCCGTCCTCACCACGCAACAGTGACAGCACCTGTAGTGCCGCCGCCTTGGGCGAATAGCCCCGCTCTTCGTCCGAGGCGAGGATGGGGCCGACGCAGGCCGGGCAGCCGTACTGGCAGCCACAGTCGCCCACCATGGCCGCGGCGTCG
>JANTHH010000164.1 GCA_024762485.1 Chromatiales bacterium | reverse complement strand
CCAACTATGTGGCCGTTACCGATGACGAGGCACTGGAGGCCTTCCACAGGCTGACCCGCACCGAGGGCATCATCCCGGCGCTGGAATCGAGCCACGCCGTGGCCTACGCCATGAAGCTGGCGCCGACGATGGCCCCGGATCAGACCGTCCTGATCAACCTGTCCGGGCGTGGTGACAAGGACATGCACACGGTCGCTGCCCGTGAAGGGTTGGTGCTATGAGCCGGCTCGAAGCGAGATTCGCGCTGCTGGCGGAAACCGGGCGCAAGGCATTGATTCCCTATGTCACCGCGGGTGATCCGTCGCCGCAGACCACCGTGCCGCTGATGCACACACTGGTGGAATCCGGCGCCGATGTCATCGAGCTCGGGGTGCCTTTTTCCGACCCCATGGCCGACGGGCCGGTGATCCAGCGCGCCACTGAACGCGCCCTGGCGCACCATGTCAGTCTGCATGACGTACTGGAGATGGTGCGCGCATTCCGCCGCGAGGACAGCGACACCCCGGTGGTGCTGATGGGCTACCTCAATCCACTCGAGGTCATGGGCTACCAGGCCTTTGCCGAGGCCGCCGCCGATGCCGGTGTCGATGGCGTGCTGACTGTCGACATGCCCCCCGAGGAGGCCGCGGAACTCACCACTGCACTGCGCAGTCACGGCCTCGACCCGATTTATCTGCTGGCCCCCACCAGTCACGAGGCGCGCATTCGCCTGATCGGTGAATCGGCCAGTGGCTTTGTTTATTATGTGGCACTGAAAGGGGTCACCGGTGCCGGCCATCTCGACCTCGCCAGCGTCGAGAGCAAGCTCGCCGATATCCGCCGGATCATCGACCTGCCGCTTGGTGTCGGCTTCGGCATCAAGGACGCGGAGACTGCGGCACGTATGTCCCGGCTCGCCGATGCCGTCATCGTCGGCAGTGCACTGGTCTCGCGTATCGAGGCCAATGCAGATCAGCCCGAACGTCTCAGCGCGGAGGTCGCGGAGTTGATCCGTGGCATGCGCCAGGCGATGGATGCCGCCAGCTAACACGGGCCCGCAGCCCACCGAACGAGAAAAACGCCATGAACTGGTTTGACAAACTGCTGCCCACCCGTATCCGCACCGACAGCAGCGACAAAAAAGGGGTGCCGGAGGGTCTCTGGACCAAGTGTCCGGGCTGCGGCGCCGTGCTCTACCGTGCGGAAATGGAGCGTAATCAGGACGTCTGTCCCAAGTGCGACCACCATGGGCGCATCGGTGCGCGCCGCCGGCTCGATCTCTTCCTCGATGCCGAGCCGCGTGAAGAGCTCGCCGGCAATCTGCAGTCCAGTGATCCGCTCAAGTTCAAGGACAGCAAGAAGTACAAGGAGCGGCTCAGTGCCGCCCAGAAGGCCACCGGCGAAAAGGATGCCCTGGTGGTGATGCGTGGCCAGCTCAAGGGCATGGAGCTGATCGCCGCCGCCTTCGAGTTCAAGTTCATGGGTGGCTCCATGGGCTCTGTGGTCGGTGAGCGATTCGTGCGCGGCGTCGAGGCGGCCATCGAGCACAATTGCCCGATGGTCTGTTTCTCCGCCAGCGGCGGGGCGCGGATGCAGGAATCCCTTTTCTCACTGATGCAGATGGCCAAGACCAGTGCTGCGCTCAACCGACTGGCCAAGCGGGGCCTGCCATTCATCTCGGTGATGACGGATCCGACCATGGGCGGTGTCTCCGCCAGCCTGGCGATGCTCGGCGATGTCAATGTGGCCGAGCCGAATGCACTTATCGGCTTTGCCGGTCCGCGCGTGATCGAGCAGACGGTGCGGGAAAAGCTTCCCGAGGGCTTCCAGCGCAGCGAGTTCCTGATCGAGCATGGCGCCATCGACCTGATCGTCGATCGACGCGAGATGCGTGACCGCCTCGCCAACCTGATCAGCCTGATGGCCGGGCGTGCCCGACCGGTCTGAGCGGCGCTTGCCAACCGCCAGGGATCTCAGCCAATGGCTGGACTATCAGTCCGGCCTCAACCCCCGTGGTATCGACCTCGGTCTGGAGCGCATCGGCCAGGTCTGGCAGCGCCTGGGCGCGCCGGATCTGGCACGGGTGGTCGTCAGTATCGGTGGGACCAACGGCAAGGGTTCCTGCGCGGCCATGACCGATGCCATCGCCCGACGCGCCGGCTACCGCAGCGGCGTGTTCACCTCGCCACATCTGCTGCGTTACAACGAACGCATTCGTATCGATGGCGATGAAGCGACGGATCAGGCCCTGTGCGATGCCTTCGAAACGATCGAGCAGGCGCGCGGCGACATCCCGCTGACCTATTTCGAATTCGGCACCTTGGCTGCCTTTCTGCTTTTCGCCCAGGCCACGCTCGACCTGGCAATCCTCGAGGTGGGTCTGGGCGGGCGACTGGATGCGGTCAATCTGATCGACGCCGATGCCGTCCTGATCACCGGCGTCGATCTCGACCACCAGGATTGGCTCGGCGATGACATCGAGGCCATCGCCTTCGAGAAGGCGGGCATCTTCCGTGCGGGCAGGCCTGCCATCTATGCCGGCGCACAGGCACCAGAGAGCCTGGTCCGTCACGCCGGGGCGATCGGTGCGCGGCTGCAGCGGGCGGGCAGGGACTTTGACGCCATCCCCGATGAGCAGGGATGGCGCTGGCAGGGCCCGGGGGGGCAGCGCCACGGTCTGCCGCTGCCGGCGCTGCGTGGTCGTCATCAGCTGACCAATGCCGCCGGGGTGCTGGCCCTGTTCGCGGCCCTCGACGGTCAACTCCCGGTGGATCAACGGGCAGTGCGCGAGGGTCTGCTGGCGGCACATCAGCCGGGTCGCTTCGAGGTCATCCCCGGCAGCCCCACCTGGGTGCTGGACGTGGCCCATAATCCCCAGGCCAGTCGTGCGTTGGCCGACAACCTTTCCACTCTGCGGCCCGGTGGCCGGGTGCATGCGGTAATCGCCATGCTCGAAGACAAGGACGTGGCGGCGGTGCAGGCGGCCCTTTCGCCCTCTGTCGACGGTTGGTTTCTCGCCGGGCTCGACGTACCCCGTGGCCTCAGTGGTCTGTCACTGATGCAGCGTTTTCCCGGCGGCAGCGATGTGCGGGGCGTGTTCGGCGATGTCGGAGAGGCGCTGGCCGCGGCGCGACGCGACAGCACACCGGAGGACCTTGTCCTGGTTTTCGGCTCGTTTTACACCGTCGCCGCCGCCCGGCAATGGCTGGATGGCACGGACGACTGAAACGGCGGCCAGTGCCCCACATCGCCACCCGGAACAGCTATAATCGATCCCCTTTCCAGAGGGGTCCGCGACACGGACCCGGCACAGCGGAGCGGGTGTGGACGAACAAGTGAAAAAGCGCCTGGTGGGCGCAGCGGTACTCGTCTCGCTGGCGGTGATCTTCGTTCCCATGTTGTTCGACGACGCCGCGCGGATCGAGGCCCCGGTGTTCCCGAGCCGTATCCCCGAACCCCCGGCGCCGGACTCGACGCCCTTCAGCTCCGCTCATGTTGCCGAGACGACACTGCCGGCCCTGCCCGAACCCGAACCAGAACCCAGTCCCGAACCGCTTCCCGCGTCGCCACCGGCAAAACAGTCGGCCCCTGCGGCTGCCCCCCCGGCGGTGAAGGGCACGCCCGAGAAGGGCGTGCCGGCAACCGGCATCGGCCTGCGTGCCTGGGTGATACAGGTTGGCAGCTTTTCCGATCGGGGCAATGCGATGGAGGTGGTGAAGAAGCTGCGCGCAGCCGGCTTCGACACCCTCATCGAGGAGGCACAAGTCTCTGGAAAGACGGTCTTCCGGGTCCGCGTCGGCCCCGAGGCCGACCGGGTGAGGGCGCAGGCATTGCTGCCGCAGATCAAGGCCACCGTCGGCCTCGACGGCTCGATCAGGCGCTATCCCTGATGAATCAGCATGACAGCCTCATGACTGTTAGAATCGCGTCCAACTCCAGCGGGCAGTAACCACAGCATGAACTGGTTCGACTATGCCATCCTCGGCACCCTGTTTCTCTCCGGCGGCATCAGCCTGGTCCGCGGCTTCGTCCGCGAGGCCTTTTCGCTGGCAATCTGGCTGTTCGCGTTGTGGATCGCCTGGACCTTCTTCCGCGATCTCGCACCCCTGCTGTCGCAGTGGGTGGAGACTCCCTCGGTACAGCTCGGGCTGGCCTTTGCCGGTCTGCTGGTCGCCACCCTGATCATCGGTGGCCTGGTGAACTATCTTTTGATACAGCTGGTGGAAAAGACCGGCCTCAGCGGCAGCGACCGGATGATCGGCATGCTGTTCGGGATCGCCCGTGGCGTGGTGCTGGTATGCATCGTCGTACTGCTCGCCGGGCTGACACCGATCCCCCAGGACCCCTGGTGGCAGGATTCCGTACTGGTGCCGTACTTCGAGGAACTGGCACTGTGGCTCAAGGGATTGTTACCCGAGGACATCTCGCAGCGTTTTCAGTACGCGGCGTTGTTACATCCACAATGGTGGGGATGAAGAAATATGTGTGGCATTGTCGGCATAGTTGCTCATGACGCGGTCAATCAGGACCTCTACGATGCATTGATGGTGTTGCAGCACCGCGGCCAGGATGCCGCAGGCATCGTCACCTGCGAGGGAGAGAAACTGCACCTGCGCAAGGACAATGGACTGGCACGCGATGTCTTCGACACCCAACACATGCTCAAGCTGCGCGGCAACATCGGTATCGGCCATGTCCGCTATCCCACCGCCGGCAGCTCCAGCTCGGCGGAGGCCCAGCCGTTCTATGTCAACTCGCCCTATGGGATCGTGCTTGCCCACAACGGCAACCTGACAAACGCGAAGGCACTCAAGGAGGAGCTGTTCCGCACCGATCGCCGCCACATCAACACATCGTCCGATTCCGAGATCCTGCTCAATGTCTTCGCCCATGAACTGCAGGAGGTCTCCCAGACACTGGAGATCCGTGAGCAGGACATCTTCAAGGCGGTGGAGCGGGTCCATCAACGCTGCCGGGGTGGTTATGCCGCCGTCGTCATGATTCCCAATTACGGTGTCATCGCCTTCCGCGACCCCCATGGCATCCGCCCGGTGGTATTCGGTGAGCGCGACACCGCCGATGGCAAGGAGTTCATGGTCGCCTCCGAGAGCGTGGCACTGGATACCGCCGGCTTCGAATTGATCCGCGACATCGCCCCGGGCGAGGCGGTGGTGCTGACGGCCAAGGGTGAGATCTTTACGCAGGTCTGCGCGGAGCAGACCATGAAATCACCCTGCATCTTCGAGTTCGTCTACTTCGCGCGTCCCGACTCGGTGATCGACGACATCTTCGTGCACAAGGCACGCCGGCGCATGGGCAAGAGGCTCGCGGAGCGCCTCAAGCGTGAATGGTCCGGTCACGACATCGACGTGGTCATCCCCATCCCAGACACCAGCCGCACCGCTGCGCTGAGCATGGCGCGGGCCCTCGGTATTCCCTACGCCGAGGGTTTCATCAAGAACCGCTACATCGGCCGCACCTTCATCATGCCCGGACAGAAGGCACGCAAGAAGTCGGTACGGCAGAAGCTCAATCCCATCGATGTCGAGTTCAAGGGCAAGAACGTGCTGCTGGTGGACGACTCCATCGTCCGCGGCACCACCTCCAAGCAGATCGTGGAGATGGCGCGCGAGGCCGGTGCCAACAAGGTCTATTTCGCCTCCGCCGCGCCGCCGGTGCGCTATCCCAATGTCTATGGGATTGATATGCCATCGGTGCAGGAGCTGGTTGCCCATGGCCGCACCACTGAGCAGGTTTGCGAGATCATCGGGGCCGATGCCCTGCTGTATCAGGATCTGGGCGACCTGATCGAGGCGGTGCAGAAAAAGGGCAAGAGCCTGGTGGATCGTTTCGATACCTCGGTGTTCAGCGGCGAATATGTCACCGGCGATGTCGATGCGGATTATCTCGATCATCTCGAGGACCAGCGCAACGACGGCGCCAAGCAGAAACGCGAGGCGGGACAGCTCGGCAACATCATCGAGCTGCACAACGAGGCCTGATCACCGACCGGGAGCAGCCGGTGTCTCCCTACATCCGGCCGGAGGCTTCTGATAGAGTTTCTGCATGCGCCGATTTGTCCCAGATTGCGGGCGCACAATAAATACTGCTAAA
>JANTHH010000163.1 GCA_024762485.1 Chromatiales bacterium | reverse complement strand
AGACTGAGGAATGCACCACCGACCATGTAGGCGATCATCGACACCTGGATCATGCGCGCCAGCTCGTTCATCCATTGCAGTTCGGGTGAACCCCGGGTCTCGCGGATCAGGCGGGAACCGGTACGCCAGGTCATGATCAGGATCATCACGAAGAGGATCAGACCCGGCCAGCCGTGGTCGGCGAGCACGCTGAAATAAATACTGTGAGCGGCGTGCACAGCGGTCGGGTCGGGCGCCCATTGCTGGAATGTCTGAGGGGACCAGGATTCCAGGCCCGCACCCGTCAGCCGTGCGTTGGCGGCATTGATGGCATAGTGCCAGGCGTTGATCCGGCCCATGGCCGAGGCATCCTCTTCGTAGGTCTGGATGGTCGACATGCGGTCGTGCCAACTCTGGGGCATCATGAAAAAGGCGATGGGCAGCAGGGGGAGCACCAGAAGTCCAATGGCAAGGCGATTCTTGCTCTTCCACCAGAAGAAGGCGGCGACCGCGATGATCGCCAGGAAGGCCCCGCGGGATTGCGAGCCGATGGCAGAAACGGCGATCAGCACGCTGCTGGCGATCAGTCCCCGCCTGATCCAGACATTCTTTGTCTGCCAGAACAGGTACACGCCCAGAGGAAGGATCATCAACAGGGCCACCGCAAGGGCATTGTTCTCGCCAATGAACGATCCTGGCGGGCCATATACCCGATGACCGCCGCCGCTGAGGATGGTGAAAATACCGCCCTTGATGCCGAAGAAACCGATCGACAGATAGATCACCCAGATCAGTTGATGGATGCGCTCACGCTGCCCCATCACCAGCAGACCCATGAATACAATAAGCTGGATCTTCATGATCTTGATCAACTGGGTCAGCGCATCATCGAAGAAGACGGCATTCAGTGTGCTGATGACCATCCAGCCGATGAACAGCCACCAGGTTACGGTCAGACCGGTCACCGGAAGGGTCTTCTTCTCCTTGCTGATCAGCAGCGAGATAAAAAAGACGATGGCGACGATCTGCGCAAAGGGCATGCTGTAGGCGAATCCCCAGCCCAGGCGATGGGGATTCATGTAGCTCAGCCATGACCAGACGAGGATGCCGATGTAGGGGCGCTGCAGGATGAAGGGCAGGCTGCCGAAGACCAGCAGTGTCACCAGGATGTCGCGCATGCCTAGTTCACCTTGCCGTCTTCAGCCAAAACAAACGGCCACACGCCATGCAGCATCGCCCGCAGACGACGATAAGCAGGGGACCGGAAGCCGGTGAACACACGCAACCCGCCGCTCAGGCGTTCACCTCTTTTTCCATCTGGTCGAGACTGGTGTGTCGGACATCCTTGCCCTTGACGAAATAGATCACGTACTCGCTGATGTTGCAGCAGCGGTCACCGATGCGTTCAAGGGCACGGGCCGACCAGATAACGTCCAGGATCAGCGGGATGGAACGAGGGTCCTCCATCATGTAGGTGATGGCCTGCCGCAGCACATTCTCATATTCAGCATCCACCCGCTTGTCCTGGTGGGCGACCTTGATGGCCTGGTCGACATCCATCCGCGCATAGGCATCGAGCACGCCATGTAGCATCTCCCGGACCTGGTCGCCGAGGTGTTCGAGCTGGAGGAACAGACTGCGCCCGTGATCGCTGGCAGACAACCTGATGGCCATGCGGGCCACCCGCTTGGCCTCATCGCCGATACGCTCGAGGTCCGCCGTGGTCTTTATCACTGTCATGACCAGGCGCAGGTCACTGGCGGTGGGCTGGCGCCGGGCGATGATGGTGGTGCAGCGGTCGTCGATGTCCACATCCAGCGCGTTGACCTGGTAGTCATTGGCAACAACCACCTCCCCCTGACTGGAATCGCCGTGCTGCAACGCGGAAAGTGCCCGCTCCAGCTGCTGTTCCACCAATCCGCCCATACGCAGCACCGCGGTGCGTACCTCCTCCAGCTCGGTGTTGTATTGCTGGGAGTAATGCTGCTGCAGTTTTGACTGATCCATGTGAATGCTCGACCCCTGGCCTGTGGATTATTGCTTTCGATATGACAAATATTACCCGCTCTGCGGGTTGGCTGCCTGCCCCTGTTTCGGCTGGATGCAGCGGTGGCCGGGAAAACGGCAGATGAAGCGGCTGCCGCTGCCTGGCTGGCTGACAATCTCCAGCTCGGCATCATGATGCTGCAGTACATGCTTGACGATTGCCAGACCAAGGCCGGTGCCGCCACGCTTGCGCGAGCGCCCGGTGTCCACCCGGTAAAAACGCTCCGTCAGTCGTGACAGGTGTTCGGCGGCGATTCCCTCGCCCGTGTCCTCAACCTCGAAGCAGGCCCCTTCGCCGCATTCGTACCATTTCACCGTGATATCGCCGGTCTCCGGCGTGTAGTTCACCGCATTGACCACCAGATTCGAGAAGGCACTGTGAAGTTGGCCGGGCTCTCCCAGCAACTGCCTGTCTGTGCCGATCTCGAGATGCAGGGCCGCATGTCCCTCCGGACGGCAGTTACCGGCATCCGTGACGACCGTCTGTGCCAGGGCCGCCACATCCACCCGGGTCTGCGACGGCCGGCTTTCTGCGCCTTCCAGTTGCGCCAGAAGCAGCAGATCCTCGACGATGTGCCGCATCCGCTCGGCCTGTTGATCCATCAATGCCAGAGGGCGTTCCCAGCGCTGGACACATTCGGGCGCGGTGTCATCGTGACGGAGATTTTCAATGAAACCACTGAGCACGGTCAGTGGCGTCCTCAGCTCATGGGATACATTGGCGACAAAGTCCTTGCGCACGCGTTCGAGGCGGTAACGTTCGGTGATGTCCTGTGCCAGCAGCAGCCACTGGTGCTCACCATAGGGAATGACACGTACCGACAGCTTGAGCTCCAGGTTACCCGGGGCATTGATCTCCAGATCACGCCCGAATTGTCCGGCCTCCAGGTAGGTGGAGAGGTCCGGGCTGCGGAAAAGATTGAGAATGGGGCTGCCGATATCCTGCCCGGGACGTAGATTCAGCAGGTTAACGGCCGCCTCGTTGAACCAGCGGATCTCCCATTCGTTGCTCAGCGCGACTGCCGCATCTGGCAGGGCCTCTGCCGAGGCCCTGAATTGTGCGAGCAGGTCGCGGAGCTTACGCTTGCGTGCCTGGTTGTGGGCCTGCATCCGCAGTACCAGGTAGTAGAGATCCCCCCAGACGCCCGGCTCCAGCGGCACATCCCGCGACCGCGGGTGAGCCAGCCACTTGTGCAGTCGATAAAGGTTATAAAGGTACCACCCCAAACCCGCGCTGGTTCCCAGGAGCAGGTATACCAGTACCCGGTCCTGCAGCAGTCCGAGCACCAGGCAAATGGCGAGGATCGTGACCAGGCGCCAGACTTCATGGGACCAGCTGGATGGCATGATTCAGAGTTGGTGGGAGAACCGGTAACCGACGCCGCGGACGGTCTGGACCAGGTTTTCGAATCCGTAGGGCTCGAGTGCCTTGCGCAGGCGCCGGATATGCACATCCACTGTCCTTTCCTCGATGTAGACATTGCGACCCCAGACCTGGTCCAGCAACTGAGAGCGCGAGTAGACCCGCTCCGGGTGGGTCATGAAGAAATGCAACAGCCTGAACTCGGTGGGGCCGACGGGCACCGGTTGCTTGTTGGCCGTCACCCGGTGCTGTCCGAGATCAATGGCCAACCCACTTTCCAGTTCCACCACTTCCCCCTGGTCGGCACCGGCGCGACGCAGCACGGCCTTGATGCGCGCCAGCAGCTCGCGGGTGGAGAATGGCTTGGTGACATAATCATCCACGCCGGCCTCGAGGCCCTGCACCTTGCTGTTCTCCTCGCCCCGCGCGGTGAGCATGATGATGGGCATGTCCCGATAGCCCTCGTCCCGTTTCAGCCAGCGGGTGAATTCGAGGCCGCTCATCCCAGGCAACATCCAGTCGAGCAGGATGAGGTCGGGCTGCACGTCGCTGGCAAGCTGCTGCGCCGTCTGGGCGTCGGCTGCCTCGGCAACCTCGTAGCCCGCGCCTTCGAGGGTTGCCGTGAGCAACTCACGAACCGGATCCTCATCCTCGACAACCAGGATTTTTGTTTCAGCCATCACAGTCTTTTCCTTGTAATCCCCTCACCTGATGCGGATTACACGCTATGGATGTGACAGAAAAATGAAACAAATCTGCAACCTGCCACCACTGTGCGTCTCAGCGCGGCGCCGGTGAGCCGGCCAAGCCGGTAAGCCGGGCCAGACTCTCTGTCATCGAGGCCCCCAGCCTGGCGGTGAGTTTTTCCAGCAGGTCCTCCTTCAGGGTGAAATCGACAATCTTCTCTTCCTTGATGATCTCCCGTGCCACCTGCCCGGGCGTGGCGATGCCGTCGGCCAGCCCAAGTTCAACACTCTCGGCCCCCGTCCAGAACAGGCCGCTGAAGAGCTCCGGGTTATCTGCCAGACGGTCTCCCCTGCCTGCCTTGACGGCATCAATGAACTGGCCGTGGATGTTGTCGAGCATGGTCTGCATGTGACGGGTGTCGAAATCGTTCTGGGGTGAGAAAGGATCAAGAATGGCCTTGTGTTCGCCCGCTGTCAGCAGCCGGCGTTCGACACCGAGCTTGTCCATGGTCTCGACAAAACCAAAGCTGCTCATGATGACACCGATCGAACCCACCACGCTGGACTCGCTGACATAGATCTCGTCGGCCGCAGAGGCGATGTAGTAGCCGCCGGAGGCGCAGACGTCACTGACCACCGCATAGAGGGGGATCTTCGGGTATTTCTCGCGCAGACGGCGGATCTCCTTGTAGATATAACTCGACTGCACCGGCGAGCCACCCGGGCTGTTGATACGCAGCAACACGCCCTTGGTGTTCTTGTCCTCGAAGGCATTCCGCAGTGCCTCGCTGACGTCATCCGCATCCACCTCGCCTCCGGGTGCGATAACCCCGGTGATGTCCACCAGGGCGGTGTGCGGTCCGACTTCCAGGGCCGATTCCGACAGGGTATCGAGAGACAGCATCCCCAGCAGCAGGAACAGGTAGGCGAAGGTGAGCAACTTGAAAAAGATGCTCCAGCGCCGTGCCGTCTTGCGCTCCTTGAGGCTGCTGGTGGCCAGATCGGTCAGTAAATCCCGCTCCCAGCGGCCATCATCCCCGGCCGGCCTGTCGTCATCTTTTATCGTCCAGTCGTCACTCATGGTCGGTCTCTCTCGGTATCAATAAAGTAAGTTGTCTTCAGGCGGCCACGGTCTCTGCCAGCCAACCGGGCAGTTCGCGGATGTCTGTCAGGCAATGACGGGCACCATGGGCGAGCAGGCGTTCAGGTGCATGCACCCCATAGCTGACGCCCAGGGCATCCACCCCTGCATTCGCGGCCATCTGCACATCATATTCGGTATCGCCGATCATCAGGCTCTGCTGCGGCTCGAGCCCGACATATTCCATGATCTCCAGCAGCATCTGGGGATGAGGCTTCGAAAAGGTCTCGTCGGCGGAACGGGTGATGATGAACAGCTCGCCTAATCCGGTCTCTTCGAGCACCCGGTCCAGACCCCGCCGACTCTTGCCGGTGGCGACGGCAAGGTAATGACCCGCCTCCGCCAGGTCGCCAAGCACCTCGCGGGCGCCCTCGAACATCGGTGACGGCGCCTGATTCCCTGCCAGGAAATGGTGACGGTAGGCCTCGGCCAAGGCCTGCCAGTGATCGGCGGCCTGGGCGCCGAACAGCTGCTGGACGGCCTCGCTGAGGCCGAGCCCGATCACATCACGTGCCTGCTCGCGGGGGGGTACCGCAACCCCGAGGTCCCGTGCCGCCTGCTGCATGCAGCTGACGATCCTCGCCTCCGAATCCATCAGCGTCCCGTCCCAGTCAAATACGATCAATTGATATTTCATCGCCTTGTCAGACGCTCAAGTAACATATCAAGTTCCTCTGGCAATGGAGCGTCAATACTGAATTTTTTTCCTGTAGACCAGTGGAACTCAAGGGACTTGGCATGCAGGAAGAGGCGCTTAAGACCCAGGCTGCGATAATGTTGATTCGCCACCGGGTCACCATATTTCGAGTCCCCCAGGATCGGCGTCCCCAGGTAGGCGGCATGCACCCGGATCTGGTGCGTTCGGCCGGTATCCAACT
>JANTHH010000162.1 GCA_024762485.1 Chromatiales bacterium | reverse complement strand
GCTGCGCTGCAAGTCGAACCTATGTCGGCTCGAACCCTCTCACCAGGCGTGCGGCAGGTTTGGAGATCTAAACGGGCAGGAGAGTCGGGAACCCGTTTTATGAAATGGTCGGGGTGAGAGGATTGATTCGGGCCTTTGGCCCTCACCCTGCGGGCGGCTGCGCCGTCCCCTTCGCTGCGCTACGGGTCGAACCTCTGTCGGTTCGAACCCTCTCACCAGGCGTGCGGCAGGTTTGGAGATCTAAACGGGCAGGAGAGTCGGGAACCCGTTTTTATGAAATGGTCGGGGTGAGAGGATTCGAACCTCCGACCCCTGCCTCCCGAAGACAGTGCTCTACCAGGCTGAGCTACACCCCGAAATCTTGCTTGGTCACAGGGACCGTTGGACGGAATAATCGGCCAGTGTGGCCAGTGCGTCGCGGAAGTCCGAGGCGGGCAGGGCTTCCAGCGCGGCCTTTGCCTTTTGGGCCTCTTCCGTCGCGAGGCGCGCAGTGTAAGCGATGGCATCGGTGGATTCAATAATTGCCATCACCTCGTCGACCCGGTCTGTGCCGCCCTCTTCGATTACCTGGCGCAGCATGGCGCGTTGCTCGTCGTTGCAGACTGCCATGGCACGGATCAGCGGCAGGGTGGGTTTGCCTTCGGCGAGGTCGTCACCCAGGTTCTTTCCGATGTCCTCGTCGGAAGAGCCGTAGTCGAGGGCGTCGTCGATCATCTGGAAGGCCATGCCGAGATGGAGGCCGTAGGCGGTGAGTGCGGCCTCCTGGGCCTCATCGGCCTCGTTGATGACGGCAGCCAGTCGGGCGCCTGCCTCGAACAGGGTGGCGGTCTTGCGCAGGATGACCTCACGGTACTTGTCTTCGTCGGTATCAGGGTCGTTGCAGTTGAGCAGTTGCAGCACCTCACCCTCGGCGATGCGGTTGGTGGCATGGGAGAGGATGTCCATCACCCGCATGTTCTGCACGCTGACCATCATTTCAAAGGCACGCGAATACAGGAAATCGCCCACCAGCACGCTGGCGGCGTTACCCCAGACCGCGTTGGCGGTGTCGCGGCTGCGGCGCATGTCGGAGCCATCGACCACGTCGTCGTGCAACAGGGTAGCGGTGTGGATGAACTCGATGATGGTGGCCAGGTCGACGTGCCGTGTGCCCTGGTAAGCGAGCGCCCGGGCGGCGAGCAGGACGATCATCGGCCGCAGTCGCTTGCCGCCGCTGCCCACGATGTAGTGGCCGATCTGGTTGATCAGCACCACGTCGGATTTGAGCTGGTCGATGATCATGGCATCCGCGGCCTCGAGGTCTGCTGTAATCAGGGCGCGAATTGCGGAGAGATCCATGCGGGGGGTGCCTTTCTTATTCAAGGTTGCTTGCAAGACCGGGCATGCTAGGAATGCCCGGGTGGGGTGTCAAGTCGAACGGACGATATTGCATTTGACCTCCCCGTGGGCAGCCGTTAGAATTCCGCGTCTTTATCCCGGCGCCCTGCCGGCCGATAGTCGAAATTTACAGTTTTATTCGGAGAGTGCAGACATGTACGCCCTTATCCAGACCGGTGGCAAGCAATATCGCGTGTCCGAGGGGTCCATCCTGAAGGTTGAAAAGCTGGGTGCCGACGAAGGCGCCAGCGTTGAGCTGGACAAGGTGCTCATGATCGCTGATGGCGACGACCTCACGGTCGGCAAGCCCTACGTCGAAGGTGGCAAGGTGACCGCCACGGTCAAGGCCCACGGCCGCGGCAAGAAGGTGGACATCATCAAGTTCAAGCGCCGCAAGCATCACATGAAGCGCCAGGGCCACCGTCAGTGGTACACCGAGATTGAAGTCACCGGCATCAGCGCCGGTTGAGCAGAGGACAACTTCCATGGCACATAAAAAAGCAGGCGGTAGCTCCCGCAACGGTCGCGATTCGGAATCCAAACGCCTCGGCGTGAAGGTGTACGGTGGGCAGTCCATCAATGCAGGCGGCATCATCATCCGCCAGCGCGGCACCAAGGTGCACGCCGGTGTGAATGTCGGTTGCGGCAAGGACCACACCCTGTTTGCCAAGGCAGACGGCGTGGTCCGGTTCGAGGTCAAGGGCCCCAAGAACCGCAAGTTCGTGAGTGTGGATCCGGCCTGATCCACGCCGCGAAGCTCCCGCACCACGAAGAAGGCCTCGTCTCCGACGGGGCCTTTTTTGTTGGTGGTGGCAGCGAATGGCTAGAATGGCAGTGATCAAACGGAGACCGGGCGCAGTCCTATGAAATTTGTCGATGAAGCCACCATCAAGGTCGAGGCCGGCGATGGCGGTAATGGCTGTGCCAGTTTTCGCCGTGAGAAATATATCCCCCGGGGTGGTCCCGATGGTGGTGATGGCGGCGACGGTGGCAGCGTCTACCTTGTTGGTGAAGAAGGCCTCAACACCCTGATCGATTTCCGCTACCAGCGCCACTATCGGGCAGAGCGGGGACAGAATGGTATGGGGCGCCAGAAGTATGGTCACAAGGGCGAGAGCCTCTACGTCCGGGTGCCGCTGGGCACGCGGGTGACCGATCTCGACACCGGCGAGATCATCGGCGATGTGCTCGAACAGGGGCAGCAGCTGCTGGTGGCCAAGGGAGGCGAGCATGGCCTGGGCAATGTGCATTTCAAAAGCAGCACCAACCGCGCGCCCCGTCAATGCACCAGCGGCACGCCCGGTGAACGTCGGGAGTTGAAGCTTGAGCTTTTGCTGCTGGCGGACGTCGGGCTCCTGGGGATGCCCAATGCGGGCAAGTCGAGCCTCATCAGCAAGGTCTCCAGCGCCCGGCCCAAGGTGGCCGACTACCCCTTCACCACGCTGCATCCCAACCTCGGCGTTGTCAGCCTCGGTGAGGGGCGCAGTTTCGTCATTGCCGATATTCCCGGCGTGATCGAGGGCGCGGCCGAGGGTGCCGGGCTGGGCATCCAGTTTCTCAAGCATCTGTCCCGGACCCGCCTGTTGCTGCACCTGGTGGACATGGCGCCGCTTGATGAGTCGGTTGATCCGACCGAGCAGGTGCAGCGTATCTGGGCCGAGGTCGAGAAGTTCGGTGGCGATCTGGCCGGGCGAGAGCGCTGGCTGGTGCTGAACAAGAAGGACCTGCTGCCGGCAGATGAATTTGCACAACGCCGCGACAACCTGCTGCAGCGCCTCGATTGGCAGGGACCCGTCTACAGCATTTCGGCGGTAACCGGGGAGGGTACCGAGCAGCTGGTCGGCGACCTGATGTCCCGTCTCGAGGCAATGCGTGCAGAGCAGGCGGTGACCACGGCAGAAGATGAACCCTGGGACCCGCTGGCGTGATGAGCCGGGACCGCATACCCGCCACCCGGCGCTGGGTGGTCAAGATCGGCAGTGCCATGCTGACGGCGGACGGCCGCGGGCTGGACCGGGATGCATTGAGCGGCTGGGTCGAGCAGATGGCGGACTGGCTCGGACAGGGACACGAATTGATCCTGGTGTCATCCGGGGCCGTGGCTGAGGGCATGTCGCGGCTGGGCTGGCGACAGCGTCCGCGCAGTCTGCACCAGCTGCAGGCCGCCGCGGCAATCGGCCAGATGGGGCTGGTCGAGGCCTGGGAAAGTGCTTTCTCCCGGCACGGCCTGCACACCGCGCAGGTGTTGCTGACCCATGACGATCTCTCCGACCGGGCACGTTATCTCAATGCCCGCAGCACCCTGCGCACGCTGCTGGATCTTGGTGTGGTGCCCGTGGTGAACGAGAACGATGTGGTCGCCAACGAGGAATTGCGCTTCGGCGACAACGACAGCCTCGCCGCGCTGGTGGCCAACCTGCTGGAGGCCGATCTGCTGGTGCTGCTGACCGATCAGGAGGGATTGTTCAATCGCGACCCCCGCAGCCATGCCGATGCCCGACTGATCGAACAGGCAAAGGTGGATGATCTCAGTCTGGATGCGATGGCCGGCGGTGCCGGTGATCTGGGCAGTGGAGGCATGGCGACCAAGCTGCGTGCCGCACGCCTGGCGGCCCGTTCCGGCACGGCGACGGTGATCGCCTCCGGCGCGGCCGATCAGGCACTGCGGCGTATTGCCGCTGGGGAGCCGCTCGGTACCCTGCTGGTACCCAGCCAGGAGGCCGAGGCGGCACGCAAGCGCTGGCTGGCCGGCCAGCTGCAGGTGCGCGGGCGCCTGGTGCTGGATGATGGTGCGGTGCGGGTGTTGCGCGAGTCGGGCAAGAGCCTGCTGGCGGTCGGGGTGAAGAAGGTCGAGGGGCGGTTTGCGCGGGGCGACGTGGTTGCCTGTGTCGATGCCGAGGGCAGGGAAGTGGCCCGCGGGCTGGTGAATTACAGTGCCGATGAGGCGCGGCGGATCATCGGGCAGCCCTCAAGCCGCATCGAGTCGATCCTCGGCTATATCGACGACGAGGAGCTGATTCACCGCGACAACCTGGTACTGGTCTGAGGTGCAAAGAAAAACCCCGATGGTATCCATACCATCGGGGTTAGTGTCGCCGGGCTTGGTTGGCTCACGTCCATGGTTCGCGTCCTGCGATGAGTTTCGTCCTTGATGTCCGTTTCTGGCGACGGGTTCATATTGCCATGCCGGCGCCGGGGTGGCGTTGGCCGAATGCCCAATCGCTTGTAGGAATATTCCTACCCTGATGACAGCCAGGTTTCAGTGTGGGCGATTCCGGCCGGAGAGCGATGTATCGGGCATAAAAAAACCGGCCGCCAGGGCCGGTTTTTTGTGAGCAGCCTGGGCAGACTCAGAGGGCCTTGATCCGGCTGTTCAGGCGGCTCTTGTGACGAGCGGCCTTGTTCTTGTGGATCAGCCCACTGTTCGCCGCACTGTCGAGTGCCGGGACGGCCTTCTTGTAGGCCTCGGTCGCGGCCTCTTTGTCACCGGCGTCGATGGCGTAGACCACCTTCTTCAGGTAGGTGCGCATCATGCTGCGACGTGCGGCGTTGTGCTTGCGGCTTTTCTCGGCCTGGCGAGCGCGCTTGCGTGCTTGGGGAGAGTTAGCCACGGGGGCCTCCTGCTTGAAGTCGGGTTGAACGAAAGACGCGCAATTATCCGGACACCCGGCGGGTCTGTCAAGCCTGCGGATAAGGCTCGGCGCGGCCAGGTGCTGGCCCTATAATCCCCCTTCCTCAAGATGTGGAGCACAGGGCCCTGCCATCCTTATTCAAATCGCTGTCCACGGTGGGGGTGCATACCCTGCTGTCGAGGGTCCTGGGATTCATACGCGACCTGGTGCTGGCACGACTGTTCGGTGCCGACGCGGTGACCGATGCCTTCTTCGTCGCCTTCAAGATCCCGAACTTTCTGCGTCGTCTGTTCGCTGAAGGGGCCTTCGCCACCGCCTTTGTGCCGGTACTCACCGAGTACAAGACCCAGCGCAGCTACGATGAGCTGAAGGATTTCGTCGATCACATTGCCGGGACCCTGGGACTGGTGCTGCTCACGGTGTCGCTGATCGGTGTGGTGGCCGCCCCCCTGGTGGTGTCGATGTTCGCCTTCGGCTGGGTGATCGACGGTGAACAGGGACAGCTGACGCTGGCGGCGGACATGCTGCGACTGACCTTCCCCTATCTCTTTTTCATCTCGCTGACCGCCTTCGCAGGTGGCGTGCTCAATGCCCATGGCCGCTTCGCGGTGCCGGCCTTCACACCGGTGTTGCTCAACCTGTCGCTGATCGCCTGTGCCCTGTGGCTGTCACCCCGGCTCGATACGCCGGTGATGGCGCTGGCCTGGGGGGTGCTGATTGCCGGCGTCACCCAGTTTGTGTTCCAGCTGCCCTTCCTCCATCGGCTGAAACTGCTGCCCCGCTTCCGGCCGGCACCGAAGGACGAGGGGGTGCGGCGGGTGATGCGGCTGATGCTGCCGGCGCTGTTCGGCGTCTCGGTGACCCAGTTGAATTTGCTGCTGGACACCGTGCTGGCCTCGTTTCTGATCTCCGGCAGCATCTCCTGGCTTTATTACTCCGACCGCCTCATGGAGTTCCCCCTCGGCCTGCTCGGCGTCGCCCTGGGGACCGTGATCCTGCCCAACCTGTCGCGCCATGCGGCCGAGTCCTCGCCCGGGAAGTTTCGCCGCACCATGGACTGGGGTCTGCGTAGTGTGCTGCTGCTCGGCACCCCGGCGGCTATCGGTCTTCTGATGCTGGCGGGACCGATGATTGCCACCCTGTTCCTCTCGGACGTGTTCGACAGCAACGACGTGCAGATGGCGCGGCTCAG
>JANTHH010000161.1 GCA_024762485.1 Chromatiales bacterium | reverse complement strand
ATATTGCGGCGAGTGCTGCATGGTGCGGGGGTCGCCCTGCATGTGCATCAGGCAGACCGGCACCGCACAGGCCTTAGCGGCCTCGATGGCGCCGACTGAAGTCAGGGCGCAGACATCGTTGATCATGCCGGCGCCGCTCTGCACTGCGGCGCTCATCACCTCGGGCTTGCTGGTATCGATGGAGATGGGTACCGGCAAGTGGGGGGTCAGCGCCTCGATCACGGGCAATACGCGATCGAGCTCCTGCTGCAGGGAGACCGGCGGCGCGCCAGGACGGGTGGACTCGCCACCGACATCGATCAATGCAGCACCCTCGCTGCACATGGCCATTGCCTGGTCTATCGCGGCCTGAGCCTCCAGGAAGGAGCCGCCGTCAGAGAAGGAATCGGGGGTGATATTGAGCACCCCCATCACCCGTGGCCGGGTGAGATCCAGGGGTTTTCCAGCGCAGTCGAGTTGCATGATCCCAGGCACGAAAAGGCCGGATGCCCAGGCATCCGGCCCTGTTGGTTCGAATCAGTTCAGTGCTGGCCGGCGGGGTCGCCAATCGGCCCGTCTGATTTCTTTTCGGGGGTCTCGCCGCCCGTCTTCAGGCCATCACCGGGCTCCGAATCATCGTCCCAGCCCGACGGCGGGCGCGGCGTGCGGCCCGCCATGATGTCCTGAATCTGGTCCGAATCGATGGTCTCGTACTTTATCAGGGCCTCCGCCATCATGTGCAGCTTGTCCATGTGGGTCTTGAGGATGTTCTCCGCCCGGTCATAGTTGCGATCGATGAAGTTGCGGATCTCCTCGTCGATGGCATGGGCGGTCTCGTCGGAGACATTCTTGTGCTGGGTCACCGACCTGCCGAGAAACACCTCTTCCTCCTCCTCGCTGTACATCAACGGGCCGAGGCGCTCGGACAGGCCCCACTTGGTGACCATGTTGCGGGCGATCTCGGTGGCGCGCTTGATGTCGTTAGAGGCACCGGTGGTGACATGCTCGTGACCGAAGATCAGTTCCTCGGCAATGCGGCCACCGAACAGGCTGGAGATCTGGCTCTCCAGTTGTTCCTTGCTGTTGCTGTAGCGATCCTCTTCCGGCAGGAACATGGTGACACCCAGTGCCCGACCCCGCGGGATGATGCTGACCTTGTAGACCGGGTCATGCGAAGGCACCAGCAGGCCGACGATGGCATGACCCGCCTCGTGGTAGGCGGTGAGTTTCTTCTCGTCCTCCTTCATCACCATGGAGCGCCGTTCGGCACCCATCATGATCTTGTCCTTGGCCTTTTCCAGGTCATCCATGTCCACCAGCCGCTTGTTGGCGCGGGCAGCGAAGAGGGCTGCCTCGTTCACCAGGTTGGCGAGATCGGCACCGGAGAAACCGGGGGTGCCACGGGCGATGATGGAGGGGTTGACGTCGTCCGCCACCGGCACCTTGCGCAGGTGCACCTTGAGGATCTGCTCGCGGCCACGCACGTCCGGCAGCGGCACCACCACCTGGCGGTCGAAGCGGCCGGGGCGCAGCAGCGCGGGGTCGAGCACATCCGGACGGTTTGTGGCGGCGATGACGATAACGCCCTCGTTGCCTTCGAAGCCGTCCATTTCCACCAGCAGCTGGTTCAGCGTCTGCTCACGTTCATCGTGACCACCACCGAGACCGGCACCGCGATGGCGACCCACGGCATCGATCTCATCGATAAAGATTATGCACGGCGCATGCTTCTTCGCCTGCTCGAACATGTCCCGGACACGACTGGCACCGACGCCGACGAACATCTCCACGAAGTCAGAGCCCGAGATGGTGAAGAACGGCACCTTGGCCTCGCCTGCAATCGCCCGCGCCAGCAGCGTCTTGCCGGTGCCGGGGGAACCGACCATCAGTACACCCTTGGGGATCTTGCCGCCGAGTTTCTGGAACTTGCCAGGCTCGCGGAGGAAATCCACCAGTTCCTTGACCTCTTCCTTGGCCTCCTCGCAGCCGGCCACGTCCTGGAAGGTGACCTTGATCTGATCCTCGCTGAGCATGCGCGCCTTGCTCTTGCCGAAAGACATCGCACCACGACCGGAGCCGCCACCCTGCATCTGCCGCATGAAGAAGATCCACAGGCCGATGAGGATGAACAAGGGGAACCAGTTGATGAGGATGCTCCACAGCAGCGAGGGCTGTTCCGGCGGCCGGGCACGGATCTCCACCTTATTTGCGATCAGGTCGTTGACCAGCTCAGGATCGTTTGGCGATTCAGTGAAGAAACGGCGTCCGTTGCGGTCCACCCCGTCGATGCGACCATCCTTGTAGATATCCACGCTGGCCACATTGCCCATCTTCACCTGCTCGAGAAACTTCGAGTAGGCGATCTCCTGGGTAGCGGTCGGCTGGGTGGTGAAACTGTGGAACACGCTCATCAACACCACCGCGATGATGAGCCACAACAATATATTCTTGGCCATGTCGTTCAAGGCACTTACCTCTTCGCCGGAAGCGGCGATCTGCATTCGGGTCCGCGACCCCGGCCGGGCTCGCAGGACAGACTGTTTGGTACGCTACTACGAAAAATAGTTTCCTGCTACCAGATAAACCTCGCGGCTTTTGGGCCTTGAGGACTTGGGTTTTCGGGTCACCACCCGTTTGAAGCTGCTGCGGGCATCGCGGATCACGTCATCAAAACCCTCGCCCTGAAAGATCTTGCAGACGAAACTGCCGCCCGGCTTGAGTACCTGGCGGGCGAAATCCAGGGCCAGCTCGCACAGGTGGATGGAACGTGGCTGATCCACCGCAGAGACGCCGCTGACATTCGGCGCCATGTCCGAGATCACCAGGTCGACCGGCCGCCCCCCGAGCCTGGCCATCAGTTCCCCGAGCACCGCGTCCTCGCGGAAATCGCCCTGCAGGAAATCCACGCCCGGCAGGCCATCCATCTCCAGAAGATCCATGGCGAACACCTGGCCCTTCCGGCCCACCAGTTGGGCCGCGACCTGTGACCAACCGCCCGGCGCGGCGCCGAGGTCGACCACCACCTGAGCGGGCCTGATCAGGCGGTCCCGCTCCTGCAGCTCCAGCAGCTTGTAGGCGGCACGGGAACGGTAACCTTCCTTCTGCGCCCGCTGCACAAACTCGTCGTTGACGTGACGCTGCATCCAGCGGTGACTGCTCTTCGATCTTGCCATGGCGCTATCGTAAATCCTGCGTAACCCGTAGAATGTGCGGCCGATCCGATGAAATCCAATATCGAGCCACCGTGACCCTCAGCAAAGCACAGATCCGCCATCTCCGCAGCCAGGCCCACCATCTGCGTCCGGTGGTGCTCATCGGCCAGCATGGCCTGAAAGACAGCGTGCTGGACGAGATCGACATCGCACTGGGCGCCCATGAACTGATCAAGATCCGCGTCGCAGCAGCGGACCGCGAGGAGCGTGGCGCCATGGTCAAGGAGATCATCGATCAGAGCGGTGCCGAGCTGGTGCAGACCATCGGTCACACCGCCGTGCTGTTTCGGCGCAATACCGAGCAACCCCGGATCGTGCTGCCCGGCGCCTGAGCGAGCCCTCAGCCCGCACCCGCCCCTGCGGCGGGATCCTCACTCGTAGCGCACGTCCAGGATCTCGAATTCCCGCTGACCACCCGGCGCATCCAGCACCGCCTCGTCATCGACGGACTTGCCGATCAGCGCCCGCGCCAGCGGCGAGGTCACCGAGATCTTGCCCGCCTTGATGTCAGCCTCATCCTCACCGACGATCTGGTAGCTGTGCTCCTCGTCGGTGACGACATCTAGGACATCCACGGTGGCACCGAACACCACCTTGCCACCGGCATTGATCTCCGTGACATCGATGATCTGGGCATTCGACAGCTTGGCCTCGATTTCCTTGATCCGACCCTCGGCGAAGCCCTGCTGCTCGCGGGCCGCGTGATATTCGGCATTTTCCTTCAGGTCGCCATGCTCACGTGCCTCGGCAATGGCGGCAATGATGCGTGGACGCACCACCGTCTTCAGTTCGTTGAGTTCCTGGCGCAGCTTTTCTGCACCCTGCACGGTCATCGGCGTTTTGCTCATGATGCACGTTACCTCGAAATAGCGTTATCGCGGATCAGGCGTGGAGTTCACGCAGACTGCGGACTTCCATCCCATCGACCTGCTTTAGTGCCAGCACGATCGCCTCGGCACCGGAAATGGTGGTGGTATAGCTCACCTTATGCTGCAGCGCAGAACTGCGGATCGAGGCGGAATCGATGATCGCCTGCTTGCCCTCGGTGGTGTTGATGATCAGGTCGAACTCGTCGTTCTTGATCATGTCCACCAGATGCGGCCGGCCCTCGGTCACCTTCAGCACCTTGTTGGCGGGGATTCCGGCCTCCCCGAGGGCCTGGTAGGTCCCGCCGGTGGCATAAATCTCGAAACCGAGCGCCACAAGCTCCCGTGCGACCGCGGTGGCCCGCACCTTGTCGGCGTCGCGCACCGACAGCAGCACCCGACCGGAGCGTGGCAGATGGCTGCCGCCGCCGGCCATGGCCTTGGTGAACGCCTCGCCGAAGGTCTTGCCCACACCCATCACCTCGCCAGTGGACTTCATCTCCGGACTCAGGAGGGTGTCGACGCCCGGGAACTTGACGAAGGGGAAGATCGCCTCCTTGACGAAATAATCCTTGGGGATCACCTCCTCGGTCACACCCTGCTCGGCCAGACTCTTGCCCGCCATGCAGCGCGCGGCGATCTTGGCCAGCGGCAGCCCGGTGGCCTTGGAGACGAAGGGCACGGTGCGCGAGGCGCGCGGATTCACCTCCAGGATATAGATGTCATCGCCCTGGATGGCGAACTGGGCATTCATCAGGCCGACCACATTCAGCGCCCGGGCCATCTTGCGCATCTGCTCGCGCATGCGGTCCTGGATCGCCGGACTCAGGGTGTAGGGCGGCAGCGAGCAGGCAGAGTCGCCCGAGTGCACGCCGGCCTGCTCGATGTGCTCCATGATGCCGCCGATCAGCACATCCTTGCCGTCACAGATGGCATCCACGTCCACCTCGATGGCGTCATCGAGGAAACGGTCGAGCAGCACCGGCGAGTCGTTGGACACGGACACCGCCTCGCGCATGTAGCGGCGCAGATCGTCCTCGCCGTAGACGATCTCCATGGCGCGCCCACCCAGCACATAGGAGGGGCGCACCACCAGCGGGTAGCCGATCTCCTCGGCCAGCTTCACCGCCTGCTCCGGGTCGGTGGCGGTGCGGTTGGGCGGCTGCTTCAGCCCCTCCCGTTCGATCAGCTGCTGGAAACGCTCGCGGTCCTCGGCCAAGTCGATGGAGTCCGGCGAGGTGCCGATGATGGGCGCACCGGCCGCCTCCAGATCCTCGGCCAGCTTCAGCGGTGTCTGACCGCCGTACTGGACGATGATGCCGGTCGGCTGTTCGACGTGGATGATCTCCAGCACGTCCTCCAGGGTCAGCGGCTCGAAATACAGCCGGTCAGAGGTATCGTAGTCGGTGGAGACGGTCTCCGGGTTGCAGTTGACCATGATGGTCTCGTAGCCGTCGTCACGCATGGCGAAGGCCGCGTGGCAGCAGCAATAGTCGAACTCGATGCCCTGCCCGATGCGGTTGGGCCCGCCGCCCAGCACCATGATCTTGCGGTTGCTGGTCGGCTCGGCCTCGCACTCCTCCTCGTAGCTGGAATACAGGTAGGCGGTGCTGGCGGCGAATTCGGCGGCACAGGAATCGACCCGCTTGTACACCGGGCGGATCCCCATCTCGTGGCGTCGGGCGCGGATATCGGCCTCGGCAACACCCAGCAGATCGGCCAGGCGCTGGTCGGCGAAGCCCTTGCGCTTGAGGCTGCGCAGGCGGGCGGCGTCCAGTGACGCCAGGCCCTGCTCCTGCACCTGCGCCTCCTCGGCGATCAGATCCTCGATCTGCACCAGGAACCAACGATCGATCTTGGTGATGTCGAACACCTCGTCGAGGGTCATGCCTATGCGGAAGGCGTCGGCCACGTACCACAGCCGCTCGGCGCGGGGGGTGCGTATCTCGCGGCTGATGATCTCATGCGCATCCGGCGCCGCCAGGTCGACCACGGGATCGAGCCCCGCCTTGCCGGTCTCCAGCCCGCGCAGCGCCTTCTGCAGCGACTCCTGCTGGGTGCGCCCCATGGCCATCACCTCGCCCACCGACTTCATCTGGGTGGTCAGGCGGTCGTCGGCCTGGGGGAATTTCTCGAAGGCGAAGCGCGGCACCTTGGTGACCACGTAGTCGATGGCCGGCTCGAAGGAGGCCGGGGTGACGCCGCCGGT
>JANTHH010000160.1 GCA_024762485.1 Chromatiales bacterium | reverse complement strand
TAGTGGCAGTGAGAGACAAAGGACGAACATCATTTTTTTCATAGTGGCATCCATTCATTCAAGAATCGGCGTATCCCGAGGTGTTGGTATCGGTGAACTATGCACATAAAAAACGCCATGGGGAAACCCCCATGGCGTTATCAGGTCTTATTCGCTGGCGCTCAGCTCAGTCGTTTTTGTCTGCGGCGCAGGTAACCCAAACCGATGAGTCCGCCTCCCAGCAGCAGGATAATATTGGGCTCGGGTACATTATTGCTGCAGTCCGGGCTGCCGTCACAGGTCTGGATCGCAGTCTGTGTGACGGTGATCATCCCACTATTGGTGAAGGTGAGGCCCGTTACAAATCCGAGTGGGTCGGCAGGATCTATTGCCGCCGAGATCTCGATACCATCGATCATGAACTTGTCGTAACCCGCGGGATCCAGTGCCAGGAAGTCGAACTGATCGTTGACCCCGATCTCGCCAACAAATACATACGTCATTGTAGCGTCATCCCAGACATAGACGTTATACAGGCCATCGCCATAGGCAAATGGAATCACGACTGTAGCGAAATTGGCACCGAATGCCGCATAGGTGTAGCCAGTTGCCACATAGGGGTCGACAAAGATCGGAAAGCTGGGATCGATACCTACACCCGTGTCACCCACGTCAATGACGAAATCGAAGCTGTCAGGCGTAGGATCATTGGGATCATCGAGTGGCAACAGTGGGTCAGAGGGATCGGTCGCCCCCGTGACGGTCAGGCCCTGCATGTTGGCAACGAACAAACCTGTATCCAGAATGGTGTCATTCGAATCAGAGACCGCAATCTTGATGCTGTGCACGGTCTGGGTTTCATCCAGCAGCCCAACCAACGTCAGTGGGGCACTGACTCCGTCGTATTCGATGGCAAGGGGCGATGCGCCGGTAATTGGGTCCGTGGGAGCGCCGCCGTCCCAGATGTCGTTGTTGTAGAAATTGCCCGACCCCACCGTGGCGCCGGTCAGTGTCAGCAGGCTGCCGTCCGAGAAACCGGCATAGTTGACCCCGTCCACGAAGACGGCCGCGATCTCCGGATACGAATCGACGAACTCGGAATATTCGTCCGTGCCGAAAATGAAGTCCAGGCTCACCGCATTGACCCCCGCATCCACGGTGAAGTCAAAAGTCAGGACGGTCGCATCGGTACTGATGTGCCCCCCCGGCAGGGTATCGAGAAGGGCCTGAAGGCCGGCATCACCAACGCCACTGGCCAGGCCCGTGAAACCTGAGTCTGTGTTCATCTCTGGCAGGTTGGCATTACCACTGGTAAGCAGGATCCCGTCAGGCAGGACAAAGTCAGTGTCATCGATACTGCCGAAATTCAGATCAGTGTAAATAGCGGCAGAGCCATAGTCGGTATCAGGTGAAGGCGGGGGGATGTCCACGAATTCTGCGAGGCAGTTGGGGTCGTCGCCGCATATCAAGGCCGGGTCCCCGTCAAAAGCATCCCCGACAGCAGTACTGTTATCGAAATTACCCTGGAATTCCTCGCTCCCGTTCACGATGGTGATGCCACCACCCGTCGTGACCAGAGCGGCAGCCAACTCGGAGCCGTCGCCAATGTAACCCGCGGGATTTATATCGTTATACACATCAAAGGTAACGGCCATTGCGCCGGCCCCGTGCATGCTGGCGAGTACACCAACCAGCAATTTCAGTTTCGTCTTCACAGATCTGCCTCTCTGTCTATTTCGTCAAGATGACTGCTTGGAACACAACGCCGCATGATAAAGCAAAATCCAGACCAGAAATTTTTATCAAATATTATCAATCAGTTAATATCCACTTCCTGGAATGGGCAATGTAAACTGTAAAAAACCGTGACAAGCACCGATGCCATCCGGTCAAGGGGCATCGACTGAGATGGATGAACTGATGGGTTTTTCGAATTACCGATTACTCACGGAATCCCGGCCTCTACTTGACCATGGGGGTCATGAACGGGATGATTTGCGGCTTTTGGTCGGTCGCGCCCACCGAGGGTGGCCGAGCAAACCCCAGCGACGAATCTATGGGTAGAAGCCACCAAACCTTTTGCAAAGCAGCCATATCAGCTAGTTTGATCGTCAAAATGCTGCTGGCAGGCGTGGTGGTCATATCCGGCAAAACGCATGCTGAGGCCCTCTCAGAAGAGGCTTTCTTCCTCAAGGCACCGGTGGTGCTGTCGGCCAGTCGCCTCAGCCAGCCGATCGACGAGGCCCCCGCGGCGGTGACGGTGGTCAGCCGCGAGATGATCAAGGCCAGCGGTGCCCGCAACATACCCGACCTGTTACGCCTGGTGCCGGGGTTCGTGGTCGGTCAGGCCAACAGCTTCCGCGCCGCCGCCAGCCAGCATGGCCTGAGCAGTTCCATGTCGCGGCGCATGCAGGTGCTGGTGGATGGCCGCTCGATCACCAGTCCGTTGTTCGGTGGCGTGCAGTGGTACGACCTGCCCCTGCCGATCGAGGATATCGCCCGCATCGAGGTGGTACGCGGCCCCAATGCCAGCAGCTATGGCGCCAGCGCCTTCCTCGGGGTCATCAACATCATCACCCGCCATGCCGCTGAGAGCCAGGGTAGCCACGCCGTACTCCACGGCGGCAGCAACGAGGTGGTCGACGGTTACGCCAGCCACAGCGGACGTGCCGGCGGGCTGGACTGGCGACTGAGTCTGCAGTACCGGCAGGACGCCGGCATGAGCGGACAGCAGGACGACTACCAGACCCGCATGGCGACACTGCGCGGCGACTACCAGCTTGATCGGCAAAACACCTTGCTGCTCCAGGGTGGCATCAGCCAGACGCCGCGGGAGGTGGACAGTCTCAATCCGAGTGTCCCGGTGCGCACCCAGCAGGCCAGCAACTACTTCGCCCAGCTGCGCTGGGACCACGATCGGGGCGACGGTCGCCATTTCTGGCTGCAGGCCTATACCAGCCGCTTCGATGTCGGCCAGCCCTTCTCCTTCGTCTTCACTGCCCTGCCGGGACAGCCGGAGGACGATACGCCCTTCGATCTGCTGGCCACGCGTAGCGATATCGAGTTCGAGGATCACTGGCGCCTGGGCGATCGGTTCCGCTTCGTCTGGGGTGGCGGCATCCGCAGGGATGAGGTCCGGTCGCTGCTCGTGTTCGATACCGACGAGACCCTGAGTACCGACTACCAGCGTGTGTTTGCCAATGCCGAATGGCATCCGGATGCGCGCCTGACCGTCAACCTCGGCGGTATCTACGAGCACTTCGACATCACCGGCGATGCCTTCTCGCCGCGCCTGGCGTTCAACTACCGTCTGGCCCCCAACCATGTGCTGCGCCTGGTCGGCGCCCGGGCCACCCGCAACCCGGTGATCTACGAGGAGATGGCCAATCTGACGTTCAGCGTCGACACACCGAGCGGCCCGGTGGTCAACGAGGCCTACGTCTCCAGCGGCGGCTTGAATGCCGAGACCATCGATTCGCTGGAGATCGGTTACCTCGGTCACTTTCTCCACGGCCATCTCGACCTGGATACACGCCTCTTTCACGAGCAGCTGGATCACCTGATCGCCCAGACCCTGCTGCCTGCAAGCGACTACAACGGTTTTGTCTACGACTACACCGATGTCGACCGTGCCCGCGTCACCGGCGCCGAGCTGCAGATCGACTATCGGCTCTCGGACCGGCATTTCTATCGCCTCGCCTACGGCTATACCCGGATCTCCTCGGACGACCTGACCCAGCCCCTGTCCGGGAGCGCACCGGAACATGTGCTTGCCCTGCTCGGTTCTTTCCCTCTGTCTCGGCACTTCACCGGCAGCGCGGCCTATTACTACAACAGCGGCTTGACCTATCTGCGGGATTTCGACGGCGGACTCGGTGGCGACCCGCTAGACCCCAGCCACAGGCTCGACCTGCGGATCGGCTATCCCTTCCGCTATGGCGGCAGCCGCAACGAGCTCGCTATGGTGGTGCAGAGTGCACTCGGTGACCTGCATGACTTCCAGGAAGAAACGGCCGTCCCACGTGCCGTCTGGCTGGAACTGCGCATGAACCTGCCCTCGCTCTGAACTCGTTCAGAAGCGCAGCATGCCGTACAGGCCACCCCAGACATGGGTGCGGTGGGTGGCGGTGACGCCGGTCTTGAGCTCGGGTGTCTTGGCGTTGATCGAGACGGTGAGTTGCATGGGCCGCCACGCCCAGGTAATGCCGACACCCGCCTCGTGCACGAATCGTTCGAGATCGTCCGCCGAGAAAGTGACATCGCTGTCCCGGAACTGCCCCTGCAGCAGCACATCGTAGCCCACCGCCCGCAGCCGGTAGGCACTCCAGACATACCACTCGTCACCCGACAGTGAGGGCAGGAAATTACCGCGGTTGATGGGGTCGAAGGGCAGGGTCCAGAACGGGCTGCCGATTGCCCCCCAACGGGCGGAGAGCCCGGCGCTGGCATTGGTCTGGTAACCCAGGCTGAGATCCCAGGTGGTGGCCACATCCCAGTTGCCCGTATCGTGGACCAGTCGCTCGGCCCAGGCGAGGCGCAACCGCGCCGTCGGCTCGCCGCCGTTCGATATCTGGTGATCCCAGCCGCGGGGCTCGACCGGTTCCACGGAACCGGCGATGTCGCGGTACCAGCTGTGCAGGGTGCGTTGCACCTCGCGGGCGACGGGCGTGCCGAGCAACCCCACCTGCAGCTCCACGCCCAGCGCTGCATCCTCGTCCGCCCGCACCCGCTTGTTGCCCAGGTAGAGCAGCGAGGCATAGGGACGGTCGTCGTGGATGGGCGCCGGATTGCCGATGTCGTCGGGGGTATAGGCGATGCTGCCCAGGATGAAGCTGCGGGTGCTCTTCTCGTTGACCCTGCCCACGCCGAGGCGGTGGGCCAGCCAGCCCAGGCCATCCTCCAACCAGTACACACCTGACTTCTGGTCGAAGAACTCGACCGCCACCCCCATGGTGTAGTCGCGGTCCTGGTTGAACAGGGGCACGAACATGTCCTGGTCGGCATAGATGCCCACGCCACGGTCACGGATCTGGTCCTGTGCGATCGCCCCATGGCCGGCCAGAACGATGGCAAGCAGGGTCAGACAACGAAGATATCTCATGGGGCTTCCCTTCCTAACGGCTCTGGGCGCCATGTTAACCTAGCGCCATGGCCAATGTGATTGTCGATCCCGAATCCACCTCGCTGCAGGAACGCTTTGCGCTGATCAAGACGCCGCGACCGTCGCGCAAGCGCTATCCCGAGGGGTGCGTCAGCATCGTCGACAGCGAAACGGCTGCCCGTGACGGCAGCGATCCCGGCACCAACCTGCATGCCGCCGTGGTCTACGGCCCGTCGGTCTCCTCCGAGAGCCAACGGATCTACTACCTGGTGCGCTGGCTGAAATAGATCGCAGGCGTCGGAAACCCCCGTGCCTACCGGCCTGTCCAACCCGCTGAGCGTTCCCAACCGGTTAGAAACATGACACTGCTGTCCCGTCTGCTGTTGATCCTTGCACTGGCCAGTCTCGCCACCCAGGCCCCTGCCGGCCTGCCCTTTGCAGTCGACGACAAACCACTGCCGAGCCTGGCACCCATGCTCGAGCGCATCACCCCGGCGGTGGTCAACATCTCCACCGTGAGCAAGATCGAGGTGGCGGACAACCCCTTGCTCAGCGACCCTTTCTTCCGGCGCTTTTTCGCCCTCCCCGAGCAGCCGCGCGAGCGCAAGAGCCACAGCCTCGGTTCCGGGGTGGTGGTCGACGCCGCCCGGGGTTATGTGCTGACCAACCAGCACGTGGTCGGCGAGGCGGACGAGATCACGGTCACCCTCAAGGACGGGCGTCAGTTCGAGGCCCGGCTGATCGGCGCGGACCCGGAGACCGATGTGGCGGTGCTGCAGATCCCCGCTGAAGGACTCACCGCGGTAAGCATCGCCGACTCCGACCGCCTGCGGGTGGGGGACTTCGTGGTGGCCATCGGCAATCCCTTCGGTCTCAGCCAGACGGTCACCTCCGGCATCGTCAGTGCCCTGGGGCGCGCCGATCTCGGCATCGAGGGCTACGAGAACTTCATCCAGACCGATGCCTCCATCAACCCGGGCAATTCGGGCGGCCCGCTGGTCAACCTGCGCGGTGAACTGGTGGGCATCAACACCGCCATCCTCGCGCCCAATGGTGGCAACGTGGGCATCGGCTTCGCCATTCCCAGCAACATGGTGATGGCGATCATGCAGCAGCTGGTCGATCACGGCACGGTGAAGCGGGGCTGGTTCGGGATCAGCAGCCAGGATCTCGACGCCAGGCTGGCCAAGGCGCTGAAGGTCTCCCTCAACCGGGGCGTGGTGGTGGTCGAGGTGCAGGACGACTCCAGCGCATCGCG
>JANTHH010000159.1 GCA_024762485.1 Chromatiales bacterium | reverse complement strand
GTGTTTTCATAGAAATCCCGCTTCCCCAGTTCCAGGAACCGGCCGAAGGGGCGCAGAATCTTCAGATTGCGGGTGATCGCCTCGCCAGCCAGTGAGTTGACCACCACATCGACACCCTCGCCACCGGTCAGCGCCATCACCTCGTCGGCGAAGGCCAGCGAGCGCGAATCCATGACATGATCGGCACCGAGCAGATGCACGAAGTCACGCTTTTCGTCACTGCCGGCCGTGGCGAAGACCTCTGCACCGAGGTGCCGCGCCAGCTGGATGGCGGCGATGCCGACACCGCCTGCCGCACCGTGTATCAGCACCCGCTCGCCCGGTCGCAGGCGTGCCAGGTAGCTGAGACCGTAATAGACCGTGAAGAACACGGTCGGCACCGTCGCTGCCTCCTCGAAGGACCATTGCTCGGGCTTCACCGCCACCGAATGCGCCTTGGTCACAACACGACTGCTGAAACAGGCGGGCGCAAAGGCCAGCACCGGCATGCCAACGGAGAATCCGCTGACGTCTTCGCCCACTTCGGTGACGATACCGGACACCTCCATCCCCAGGGTCGGCCCGGCGAAGCCGTTCTCCACCGCCTCGTCCGACAGCAGGCCCATGGCAAACATCACGTCGCGGAAGTTCAACCCGGCCGCATGGGGCCTGATCGCCACCTCGTCGGCCGCCAGCGGGGCGGCTTCGAAGCCCTGCCACTGCAGATGTTTGAGCAGACCCGGCGCGGTGAAATCGAGGCGGTATTCCGGTAACTGGACATCGTCGTCGCCTACCGCATGTTCCTCCAGCCGGATCCGGGACACATGGCGGGCCTGGGGACCGAGCACCACTTCGTTTTCCGGTGAGTCGGCGAGCAACTCCACAGCCAGACGCTCGGCAACCGACTCGTCCAGCACCTGTAAATCCACGTCCAGCAGCGTGCAGTCCAGGTCGGGATGTTCGTTCTGCACCACCCGCCCGACACCCCAGAGAGGCGCCAGCGCCGGATTCACCTGCGGCTGATAGGCAATCGATGGATCGCTGGGCAGCACGGCGGCACCGCGCGTCACCAGCCACAGACGTCCGGGGCAGGCCCTGGCTACCATGCCCTGCACCAGGTGCAGCATGTCCACCGCGTGGCGCTCGGCGGTCACCGGCAGGTCGCCCCGGTTCGCATCGAGTGGCCTCAGATCCACCACCCGGTCCACTGCCTGCGACTGTCCGGCCAGCCCGTCGAGACAGTCTGCGACACCCTGCGGGCTGTCGAGATCGGCCCGGTAACGCCCTGGCGCATCCTGGATGAAGCGTGTGCCATTGCGCACCACCTGCACACTCTGCTGCCCGGCCGATGTCAGGGTGGCGGCAACGGCCTCCGCCTGTGCCAGGCTCTCGGCACCGTCGGCAAGCAGACACCAGCGATGCTGTTGCCCGGTGATTTCAACGGGCTGTACCACGGCCCCCTGGCGGGCAAGTAACAGTGATGGCCCTGTCTCCGCCTCGTCCTTGGGCTCGCGCAGTGACATCACCTCCGCCAGGCCCGCCGCACTGAGCAGCGACTCCCAACCGGCCGGCGGCAGCAGGCTGGAACGGGGGGCATCCCAGTCACCACGCCGTAGCCACCAGGCATCATCGACGCCGAACACCAAGTCCATGAGGCGATCCGGCGGGGTTTCAAGGGCCAGCAGCAGGCCACCCTCGACCAACGAGGTTCGCAGGTTCTCGAGCACGGCATCCGGGCGGTCCAGACGATGCAACACGTGCGGAATCAGCACCAGATCGAAATGCCTGTCCGGCGCCTCGAACCACTCGCCCGGACGGGTCTGCGCATCCATTGCAGCGACGCGGACGAAGGGAAGGTGAGCGAATTCGCCCTCGATCGCCGCTACGCCCGTCGCATCCGTGGCGGCGATCCAGTAATCGGCGTGGTCGGCGGAGAGCCTTGGCAGCAGCTGGCGGCTCAACGCAGCGCCGGTGCCACTGATCTCGAGGATGCGCAGCCGACGGTATGGCGGACATGCCGCCTGCAGGCGGTCGATCAAGCTGCGAAGTGCCTCATTGACACCGGCAAAGCTCAGCGAATCGCCCTGCAGCTGGTCCAAGGCAGTGCTGCTGTCGATATCAGCGGCAAACGCTTCGCGTGCCAGCTCGCCCGTCAGCAGCGCCGGCAGGTTTCGTCCCACGCGGGCGGCCAGCACCAGTTCGGGAAGACTGGCCGGGTATTCGCCCAGCAGGGTCTGCCAGATGGTCCCGGCGCTGGGCAGATCGCCGGTCTCGCCCCAGCACCAGGCGCCGTCCTGTTCCTGCAACAGGCCATCCTCGCGCAACACCCGCAGCAGCCAGTCGAGCTGCAGCCCGGCATCCTCGTCGTTGCCGAGCACGCTGATCAGGTCATCCAGCCCCTGGTACTCCCCGCTGTCCAGCAGCGTCTGCAGCGCCTCATGGCAGAACGCCGCAACCAGGGCGTCGAACAGGGGCTGTACCTGGCCGTAGTAATCGGCCCGCTGCAGCCGGTCCTCGCTGTCGAGCAGGCGCTGATGCAACTGTCCGGCCAGTTCCTCGAAGGGTGGATAGTCGATGGCGCTGACATCGCCGGGCAGGGGCATCAGCTGGGCTGTGGCACGCCACTGCCTGGCCGCCATCCGCCCCTCGTGGACGAACTGCAGCTCGCGGAAGCGGCACTGTTCCAGGCTGACCACCGGGTTGCCGGACTCGTCCAGCAGCAGGAAGCTGGCGACCACTGATCGTGGGCTGCGCCGCTCGACCCGTGTCCGGCAGTACCGCACACGGTCGGCGGCTGCAAAGCTGCGCAGACGACCCACCTGGATCGGGATCAGCGCCTTGTGATCCTCCTGATCTTGACGCGCAAAGATATCGATCAGCGACTGGAAGCAGGCGTCGAGTATCCCCGGATGCAGCAGGTAACGATCGGCATCCGGTGTCAGCCGTGCCGCCGGCTGCAGTTCGAGCCAGGCCGAGGACGGGTCGGACCAGGCACGCACCACACCCTGGAAGGCCTCGCCGTAATTCAGGCCCACGGCGGCGGCCATCGCGTAATGCTGATCGGCGGTGATGGCGGCTGTCGCCTCGTGCACAGCGATCTCGACCGCTGGCGGATGCTGGCCCAGGGGTGGACCGAGCAGGTGGCCGACGACATTGACGGTCCAGGGGTCGTCGCTCAGCCGGGTCTTGCTGCGGATGCGGAAATCACCTCGATCAAGATCGAGCTCGAAACGCAGGGTCTTCGATGACTCCGCCTCCAGCACCACCGGGGCATGGATCTCCATCTCCTCGAGGGTATGACTGGCATGACCAAAGGCCAGCTGGGAGGCGGCCAGTGCCATCTCCACGAAGGCGGCTGCCGGCAGCACCACGGCGCCACCCACCTCGTGATCCGCCAGGTAGGGCAGCAGGGCCGTGTCGAGCTGGTTTTCCCATTGGCCGGCCTGTTCGCTCAGCGGGTAACCGAGCAGCAGGTGTTGCTTGCTGCGCTCGAAAAGTCCGTAGGATTCATTGGTCCGCGGGTACCAGTAACGCTGCCGCTGCCAGGGATAGTTGGGCAACGGCACACGGCGGCCGGGCACCGGGAAAACCTTCTCCTGCGCCAGGGGACAACCCAGCAGATGGGCGGTATAGAGGCCGCCGAGCACTTCGGTGCGGTCACCCCCCTTGCGGGTCATGGTGGACAGCACATGACCATCGACCTGCTCCGCCCGCAGGATCTCGTTCAGGTAGGCCCTTAGCACCGGGTGCGGGCCGATCTCCAGGAACACCCGGTGGCCCTGTGCCACTGCATTGGCCACCGCGGCCTCGAAGTGCACCGGCTGGCGGATGTTCTGCCACCAGTATTCGGCGGCAAGGATCTCGCCATCGAGTTCGGCTCCGGTCACCGTGGAGACAAAGCGACCCCGGGCGGGCCGCGGTTTCAAGCCGGCCAGCGAGGACAGCAGCTGGCCGCGAACCGGGTTCATCTGGCTGCTGTGGAAGGCGTAGTCTAGGTCGAGCAGGCGGAAGAACACCTCTTCACCGAGGGCCTTCTCCAGTCGCAGCAGTGCCGCGTGGCTGCCCGACAGGGTGCAGGACGTGGCGCTGTTGTAGGCCGCGATATCGAGGCTGGTATCCAGGCCCAGTTCGTTGACCAGTGACTCCACCGCCGTGGCAGCCAGGCCGACCGCGGCCATCCGCCCGGTCCCCTTGGTGCGGGCCTGTGCCAGGCTGCGCTCATGGATCACCAGCACCGCCTGTTCGAGGGTCAGCGCCCCCATGGCCCAGGCCGCAGCGACCTCACCGACACTGTGTCCCAGGGCAAGATCGGCCTGCAGTCCATGGGCCCGGAACAGCCGGGTGATGCCCACCTGGATCGCGAAAAGTGCCGGCTGGGCGATCTCGGTCAGCTGGAAGCTCTCTTCGTCACCTTCCTGCTCAAGAATCGCGCGGATGGAAAATCCCGCCTGGCGCTGCAGCAGCCTGTCGACCTCGTCGACGGCATTGGCAAATACCGGTTCCTGCTGCAACAGCGTCCGCCCCATACCCAGCCACTGACAGCCATTGCCGGAATAGACCAGCGCCACCGAGGTCCGCTGCTCCCCTGACTCGACTTCAGTGATCGCACCGGCAGCCTCGTCCCCGCGCGCGTAGGCGGCCAGGTCCTCCGCCATCGCCTCCGCTGTCTTGCCGTAGGCACAGGCACGATGGTTGTGCAGGTCCCGCCCATGGGCGGCACTGTAGGCAACATCGTAGGCCAGGGTGTGGGTGGCATCGGCCAGCTGCCGGGCGAAACGCCCGGCCAGTTCGCGCAACGCGGCCTCGGAACGCGCCGAGATCACCAGTGGCGGCAGTTTCTCCTGCCGGGTCAATGGCAGCACCTCGTCTTCGGTGCCTTGATACTGCTCCAGCAACACATGGGCATTGGCCCCGCCGAAGCCGAAGGAATTGACGCCCATCACCAGCGGCCGGCCCGGATTGTGGATCTCGGTCAGGGTGTCGACGACCTCCAGATTGAGCTCGGCAAAATCGATGTTCGGATTCGGCCGATGGAAGTGCACCGAGGCTGGCAGGGTGCCGTGCTTCAGCGACAGCAGCACCTTGACCACCCCCGCCATGCCGGAGGCGGGTTCCAGGTGGCCGAGATTGGACTTCACCGAGCCGATGCGCAGGGGACCCCCCGACTTGCGAGACCAGCCGAGCACCCGCCCGATTGCATTGGCCTCAATGGGGTCACCCACGGCGGTGCCGGTGCCATGTGCCTCCAGATAGTCCACCTGGTCTGCACTGACCCCTGCCTCACCGTAGACCTTGCTGAGCAGTGCCGCCTGACCCTCTGCACTGGGCACCGTGATGCCGTTGGTCCTGCCGTCACAGTTCACCCCGGAGGCCAGGATCACCGCATGAATGGCATCGCCGTCACGCTCGGCCTGATCCAGTGACTTCAGGTAGAGCACCGCCCCGCCTTCGGAACGCACATAGCCGTCGCCGGCCTCGTCGAAGGACTGGCAGAGCCCGCTGGGTGACAGCATCGAGGCCTTGGAAAAGCCGATGTAGGGGAACGGATGCAGCAGCAGGTTGATGCCGCCCGCCAGCGCGCTGTCCGACTCGCCGGTGGCGATGCTCCGGCAGGCATGGTGCAGCGCCACCAGCGAGGAGGAACACGCGGTATCCACCGAGACACTCGGGCCATGCAGGTCGAAGATATAGGAGATGCGGTTGGAGATGATGCTGGCGGTGTTACCGGTCATGGTATAGGCATCGATGGAACTGACGTCGTCCATGCGGCGCAGTGCATAATCGGTGCTGGACACCCCCATGTAGACCGCACAGTCGCTGCCGGCGAGTCCGCTGGCCTTGTGACCACCGTTTTCCAGCGCCTCCCAGGTCAGCTCCAGCAGCAGCCGCTGCTGCGGGTCCATCTGATCGGCCTCGCGGGGGGATATGCCGAAGAATTCGGCGTCGAAGCCATCGACGCCGTCGAGGGTGCCCGCCGCATGGGTGTAGGTGCGCCCGGGGGCCGACTTGTTCGGGTGGCGATAGACCTCCGCGCTCCAGCGCTCGCCATCGATCTCGCGCAATGCGCTGCCGCCGGCTTTGAGGAATGACCAGAAGGCCTCTTCACTGTTCAGATCACCGGGAAACCGGAAAGACATACCGACGATTGCAATCTTACGCATATTCATTTCCCTGGCCCGGAACACATCTAAGGCCGCATCCCTGCATGCCGGGCACCTTTCTCGAGCTTGAGGCGAAACACCCCATCATCTGTTCAATCCCGATTCACGACATCCTGCTTCATCTTCAGCAGGTTGGCCAGATACTGACCATAACCATTCTTTCTCAGCGCATGCGCCAGAGCGGCGAGATCCTCGTCGCTGATCCAGCCATGCTCCCAGGCGATCTCCTCGGGGCAGGCGATCTTCACGCCTTGGCGGCGCTCCACCGTTTCGATGAAGGCCCC
>JANTHH010000158.1 GCA_024762485.1 Chromatiales bacterium | reverse complement strand
ATAAGGGCCTTGATCATGATGCCGCCCTCACTGGTCCGTGCCGCGTCTGCGAATGGCCGTGATCAGATAGCCCTGATCACCCTTTTCCAGCTGGAAGCTCACCGCATCCCCTGGCTTGAGCCCCTCCAGGCTGACCCCGGGCTTGAGCGCGAAGTCCATCACCATGGCTGGCCAGCCGATGGCCGGAATGGGATCGTGGGCCATGTTGAGCTTGCCCTGTTCCGGCATCAGCGCCTTGAGTACGCCGCTGCCGGTGATGGGCGCCGGCCCCTCCTCCAGCCGGGAACTGGCATCGCCCAGACGCTGGATGCTGGCCTTGAGGCTGGCCTCGGAATCGATCAGGAACTGGCCGGAGGTGGCGACGTTGTCACCTTCGCGCAGGCCCTCGATGATCTCCACCCAGTCACCGCTTTCCATGCCCACGGTTACGGCGCGGGGCAGGAAACGCCCTTCACCCATGGCCAGGATCACCCGATCCTGCTTGCCGGTACGGATCAGCGCCTCGCGCGGGACCATGAGGATGTTGTTGCGCGCGCCGCCATAGATCGTGACGCTGGCGAACATGTTGGGCTTGAGCGCCTCATCCGCGTTGGGAAAACGCAGGCGCACCTTCAGGGTGCGGGTCTTGGGGTCCAGGCTGGGATAGATGAATTCGACCTCGCCCTCCCACTTGCGACCTGGCCGGTAGGACAGCTGCACTTCGGCGGGTGCGCCCACCCGTACCCAGTCGGCCTGACTCTCGAATACCTCGGCCAGCAGCCAGACACTGGACAGGTCGGCCAGCATCATCACCTCCGTCGCCGGCTTCACATACATCCCCTCGCGCACATTGAGCTCGGCGAGGATACCGGCCTGCGGCGCATAGACCTTGAGACGCTGCTGTACCTTTCGGCTCTTGTTCAACTGCTTGATCTGGTTGCCAGACACCCCCAATGCCCGCAGACGTTCCCTGGACGCCTCCGTCAGCCGCTTGCTGCCGGAGGACAAGGCCTGCAGATATTCCTCCTGGGCATTCACCAGGGTCGGCGAATAGAGCTGAAACAGCACATCGCCCCTGGCGACCCGCTCACCTTCGGATTTCACCGCCAGGCGCTCGATCCAGCCATCGGTGCGCAGATGGATATGGGACAGCCGGCTCTCGTCAAAATCCACATAGCCGACGGTATCGATGCGCCGCCATAGCCGGCCACGGGTAACCGGCGCGGTGCGCACGCCCATGTTGTGGACCACGCTGGGCGAGATGCTCACCGCCACCCCACCGGATTCATAGATGGGCACGAAATCCATCCCCATTTCATCCTGCCGCGGCACATCCGAGGTGATGGCCGGATCATGGGGGTGGCGATAGTAGAGGATCTTTCTCTCTTGCGGCTGCGCCGCCTCATCCTGCTCCACCTTGACCAGATCCATGCCGCAGATCGGACAATTTCCCGGCTCACCACGAATGATCTGCGGGTGCATGGGACAGACATAGTTGGGGTCGGTATGTTTGATGCCGTGCTCCACGGCGCTCTGTTTCAGCACGTCCTCTACCGACTCCGACGGCGCCCCCGATGGTTCGCAGGCCGTCAACAGCAGGCCGACGCCAATCGCGCCCAATATTTGCAGGATCTTGTTGTTCATCGCTGTTCTCCGCCCAGATAAAGCAGTTCGGCCTGGGCCTTGGCCCGATCCACGCTCAGGCGCAGGGCCTGCAAGCGGGTATTCAGTTCGGTGATACGGGCACGCATCAGCATGGTGAAGTCGCCACGGTCGCTCTGGTAGGCATTGATGGCGGCCTCGCTGTTGGTGCGTGTCTGCGGCAACAGGGTCTGCTGATAACGCGTCACGCGCTCACCCAGACGAGACCATTCGGCCTGCTGTCTGGCGAGGCGCTGCTGCAGCTCCCGCAAGCGCATCTCACGGGACTGCATGGCCGCCTGGAATTGCTGCTGACTTGCAGAGAGGCGCCGGTCCTGCCGTTTGTCCGTGAACAGGGGCAGGTCCAGCATCACCATGGCACTGAGAAAATCCGCCCGTTCCTCACGTTGCCCGTAGGAGACATCCAACGCCCAGCCCGGCTTGTAGGCCTCGCGAGCCAGCGCCACAGCGGTCTGCCTGACGGCCACCGTGGCCTGCTCACTGAGCATCAACGGGTGACTCAGTAGGCCTTCGGCAATGGTCGATGACGCTGCAGGGGCCGGCAGTTGCGGCAAGGAACCGGGCAAGGCCTGCTGTGCCTGATCGGCACCTATCCAGCGCGTCAGCCCGGCACGGGCCTTTTCCTCCATGGTGAGGATCTGGTTCTCCCGATCACTGAGCATCTCCAGTTCCAGTTCCGCCTGCACCACATCCTGCTGATTCTTGCCGCCACTGGCATAGCGCGAACGGGTGATGTCGACCAGCTGCCGGAACAGCACCCGATGCCGCCGGATCACCTCACCGGCCCGCACCCAGTAGTAGCTCTCCAGCCAGTCCTTGCGCACCGCCAGCAGGACCTTGAGGCGTTGCTCCCTGGCCTTGGCGTCCTCGACATCGGCGGACCGCTCGTCACGTTGCTGGCGCAATTCCAGACTACGGCCACGCGGAAACATCTGCTGCACACCCACTTGCAGCTGGGTCATGGGTTCCTGCGCACGGTTGAAACTGTCGGTGGGTAGGTTCATCAACCCCAGCTTCAGCTTGGGATCAGGCAATTGGCCGCTGGCCACCGACAGCTCGCGCCAGGCGGCGGCCTTGGCCTCCAGCGCCTGCGTCATCGGATCATTGTTCAAGGCCAGTTGTTCGGCCTCGGCTAGGCCCAGTTGGGCATGGACCGGGGCGCCCGCAAGCAGCAGGGCCAGCAGTCCGGAAGACATACTGATTTTCATGGAAAAATCCGCTCGACATTTCGCCATGGTAAACACCATGGCCGACAGACCCATCAGCGATGGGCAGCGTATGCGCGCTCAGCGCCTGGGATCAGGCGCGACGGGGAGGACGCAGTTCGAGCAGAGGGGTGATGCTGGAGAGGTCGGTGGCCGGGCTTGCGACCAGTGACTCAAGGCCGGGCAGTCTGAACAGGCCGGGCAGCGAAGGCAGGATCAGATTGAAGCCAACGACGGCATGGACGCCGCACGCGCCGTTGCAATCCGCATGGTCGTTCTGACATGGCCCGGTGTCATCATGGCATTTTTCATCATCGTGATCGTGATGAGCGTTCGCGGCATGACGATCCATGGCCTGGTTATGGCAGCAGGACTCATCGGCCGGCGCAGCCGCCCACGCCCCCTGCAACGGCAACGTCAGCAGGGAGACGATCAATAACCACGACCATGAGCGGTTAAATGCCTTCATAATGTCCGACAGGGTATTCAACTGCCTCCTCGTTGGCAATTATTTCAGGCCGCGGCAAGGTCGCCAGCCTCGCTGCCACCGGAGGGGGATTTATTTGATCCCAGCCACTAAACCTCCGGGTTCCATGCGACTAGAATTACGCATCCGGCAACCAAGAAACGCCTCTGATGACCGACAACCCGATTTCAGAAACCGTCGCCGCAGTCGATCTCGGCTCCAACAGCTTTCACATGATCGTCTGCCGTGTCAGCGACGGCCGCCTGCAGGTGGTGGACAAGCTGCGCGAGATGGTGCGTCTCGCCGACGGTCTGGACAAGGACAAGAATCTCTCGCCCGAGGCGCAGGCGCGGGCGCTGGCCTGCCTGCAGCGATTCGGCCAGCGGGTGGCCGGCATTCCACGAGGCTCGGTGCGGGCAGTGGGTACCAACACCCTGCGCACCGCCCGCACCAGCGGCGACTTCCTCGCCGAGGCCGAACAGGCGCTGGGCCACCCCATCGAGATCATCTCCGGGGTGGAAGAGGCACGGATCATCTATCTTGGCGTCGCCCACAGCACCGCTGCCAGCGACGAGCCCCGACTGGTGATCGACATCGGTGGCGGCAGCACCGAGCTGATCATCGGCAAGGGCTTCCAGCCACAGACCATGGAGAGCCTCTATATGGGTTGCGTCTCCATGAGCAAGCGCTTCTTCGCCGACGGCAAGCTCAGCCGCAAGCGCCTGCACAAGGCCGAACTGGCCGCGCTGCAGGAACTGGAGCCGGTGGTCACCCGTTTCGACAGCAGTCACTGGCTGCACGCCATCGGCGCCTCCGGCACGGCCCGCTCCATCGCCAAGGTGATGAATGCCAACGGCTGGTGCGAGGACTGCATCCACCGCGACGGCTTCGCCCACGTTCTCGATGCCATGGCCGAGGCCGGCCATATCGACGAACTCGAACTGGCGGGTCTCAGCGACGACCGGCGACCGGTGTTCGCCGGCGGCCTGATCATCCTCCATGCCGCCTTCAAGGCACTGGGTATCGAACGCATGCAGGTATCGGACGGCGCACTGCGTGAGGGCCTGATCCATGACCTGTTTGGCCGTATCCGCCACGAGGACGTGCGAGACGGCAGTGTTCGCGCACTGGCGAAGCGCTACCACGTCGAGGCGGCGCAGGCGAAGCGGGTGTCGAAGACCGCCAGGAACTGCCTGTCCATGGTCTCGGTGGCCTGGGGCCTGACCGACCCGGACTGGCAGCAATGGCTGAACTGGGCGGCCCGGCTCTACGAGATCGGCCTCGACATCGCTCACAGCCAGTACCAGAAGCACGGTGCCTACATTCTCGCCAATGCCGATCTGGCCGGTTTTTCACAGCAGGAACAGGAGCTGCTCGCCACCCTCGTGCGCGGGCACCGGCGCAAGCTGTCGGGCAAATACATCAAGCTGCTACCCGAACACTGGCAGACGCCCGCGCTGCGCCTGACCGTACTGCTGCGCCTGGCAATCACCCTGCACCGCAACCGCACCGACCAGGTGCTGCCGCCGTTCCAGCTGCTGGCGGAGGGCGACCGGCTCACCATCACCCTGCCCGACGCCTGGCTGGAGCAGCACCCGCTGCTGCAGGTGGACCTGGCGCAGGAGATCGAATTCATCGCCCCCTCGGGCATGGAACTGGTACTCAGCTGACCTCGGCCAGTTTCTCCAGCAGGAACTGCTGGGCGCTGAATGGCTCTTCATCCGCGCTCGGCGTCAGCCGCACATACCCGCCGTCGGCCTGCAGCTGCCAGGCCTGCACATTGTCACGCAGATAGGTGTCAAGGTCGCCGCACACGGTCTCGCGGTGGGCCTTGTTCTCGATCGGGAAGGCCACCTCGACACGGCGGAACATGTTGCGCGACATCCAGTCGGCGCTGGAGCCGTAGACCTCGGGTTTGCCGTCGTTGGCGAAATAGAAAACGCGGGTGTGCTCGAGGAAACGGCCGATGATGGAGCGCACGCGGATATTCTCCGACACCTTGGGCAGGCCCGGGCGCAAGCCGCAGATCCCGCGGACGATGCAGTCGATCTGCACCCCGGCGGCAGAGGCCTGGTACAGCGCACGGATCAGCTTGGGCTCGATCAGCGAATTCACCTTGACGATGATGCGCCCGGGCCTGCCGGCCTCGGCGTGGGCGATCTCGCGCTCGATCTTCGCCATCAGTCCATCGTGCAGGGTGAATGGCGCCTGCAGCAGCTTGTGCAGCCTGGTGAGCTTGCCCATGCTGGTGAGATGCAGGAAGGTGTGGTGCACGTCCTCGGTGAGCTGCTGGTCACTGGTCATCAAGCCGTAGTCGGTATACAGCCGTGCGGTACGCGGATGGTAGTTGCCGGTGCCAAGATGGACATAGTTGCGCAACCGCCGGCCCTCGCGGCGCACCACCAGGATCATCTTGGCGTGGGTCTTGTAGCCGACCACCCCGTACACCACATGGGCACCGGCGTCCTGCAGCCGGGTGGCCAGGGCCACGTTGGCCTCCTCGTCGAAACGGGCACGCAGTTCCACCACCACCGTCACCTCCTTGCCGGCGCGCGCCGCCGCCACCAGGGCGTCGACAATGGCCGAGTCCGGCCCGGTCCGGTAGAGGGTCTGCTTGATCGCCAGCACCTTGGGGTCCTCCGCCGCCTGGCGCACGAAATCGATCACCGGCACGAAGGATTCGAAGGGATGATGCAGCAGCACGTCGCGGTTGCGGATGGTCTTGAAGATGTCGCTACGCACCGCCAGACGCGCCGGCAGGCCGGAGGTGAAGCCCGGGAACTTGAGGTCGGGACGGTCCACCTCGTCCACCAGCGCGGACACCCGGTTGAGATTCACCGGGCCATCCACACGGTAGACGTCGGCCGACGTCAGACCGAACTGTTCCATCAGGAAATTGACCATGTCGTCGGTGCAGGTGTCGCTGACCTCCAGGCGCACCGCATCACCATAGTGCCGGCTGAACAGTTCACCCTCTACCGCACGCAGCAGGTCGTCGATCTCCTCCTCGTCGACGAACAGGTCGCTGTTGCGGGTGACCCGGAACTGGTAACAGCCCTGGATCTTCATGCCGTGGAACAGGCGGCCGACAAAGGCATGGATCACCGACGAGAGGAACACGA